>NZ_VOYM01000045.1:0-31515 GCF_013420285.1 Acinetobacter sp. YH01019 | reverse complement strand
GAAAGTGAAGGTAGGGTTTGTTTTAATGTTAAATCTAGATTCTGAGATAAATTCATAAAAAAAGAGCGTATTTACATACGCTCTTTTTACAGCATTTTAACTTTTTTTGCTTAACTGACTGGCATTATCCTACATGTGGAGGTTTTTTCATTTTTACTTGCTTCATTCACTAGGTTTTTGAAATTGAGAACTGCTCGTTATTTACGAATTTGGCTTAATATTTGGAAAATTGTAAGCTTCTGTCTTAAATGACACGTTCTGATATGTTGCTGAATGTGTAGATAGAATGCTCTATTTCAGAAAGATTGATCGAAAAATAATATTAAATCAGAACTATTGATGAACCAAATCAAGTAAAAAAATAATAAAAATCAAAGGCTAAAAAGTAACTAAATCCCGAGCGATTTCAGATCAGTAATGTATTATTTAAAAAATGTGAACGATAAGTTCAAGGAAATTACGCTTTTTTACAGGTCTTTCGATAATTGTGACTTGACCGAAATGCCGTCCACATAGCAAGATAGGGCACCTAAAAAATTCAAAGTGAAGAGTTTAAAATAACTTTTCTCAACATTTACTTTTGCTAAAACAGCCGAGGATTACATGAAGGCTCTTGTTGCTGTAAAACGTGTGGTTGATGCCAACGTTAAAGTTCGCGTTAAGCCGGACAATAGTGGGGTTGACCTTACTAACGTTAAAATGTCAATTAACCCATTCTGTGAAATCGCAGTGGAAGAAGCGGTTCGCTTAAAAGAAAAAGGAACTGTTTCAGAAATCGTTGTTGTTTCTATTGGTCCTAAAGAAGCTCAAGAACAAATCCGTTCTTCTATGGCTCTTGGTGCTGACCGCGGTATCCTTGTTGAAGCTGACGACAGCCAATTAGGCGCGCTTGAAGTTGCGAAAATCCTAAAAGGTGTTGTTGATGCTGAACAGCCACAATTAATCCTTCTTGGTAAACAAGCAATTGATGATGACTCTAACCAAGTTGGTCAGATGCTTGGTGCACTTCTAGGTGCAGGCCAAGGTACATTCGCTTCAGAAGTTAAAGTTGAAGGCGACAAAGTACAAGTAACTCGTGAAGTTGACGGTGGTTTACAAACTGTTGAACTAGCGCTTCCTGCAATCATCACAACTGACTTACGTTTGAATGAGCCACGTTATGCAGCTCTTCCAAACATCATGAAAGCGCGTAAAAAACCGCTTGATACTAAGTCGCCTGCTGATTTTGGTGTTTCTCCTGCAACTAAACTTAAAACAGTTAAAGTTGAAGCTCCTGCAGAACGTAAAGCTGGTGTACAAGTGAAGTCTGTAGACGAACTTGTAGACAAATTGAAAAACGAAGCGAAAGTGATCTAATACAGAAGGATAAAAATCATGAGTATTTTAGTTATCGCTGAGCACGACAACAAAGCACTAAACGGTGCAACTTTAAACGTTGTTGCTGCAGCGCAAAAAATCGGTGGTGATATCACTGTATTAGTTGCTGGTTCAGGTGCGCAAGCAGTTGCTGATCAAGCAGCTAAAGTTGCGGGTGTGAGCAAAGTATTACTTGCTGACGACGCTGCTTATGCAAACCAATTGGCTGAAAACGTAGCTAAACTAGTTGCGTCTATAGGTTCTGGTTATTCACATATTCTTGCTGCGTCTACAACAACTGGCAAAAACGTGCTTCCACGTGCGGCTGCACTTTTAGATGTAAGCATGATCACTGACATCATTGCTGTTGAAGGTCCTAAAACTTTCAAACGTCCGATCTATGCAGGTAATGCGATTGCAACTGTAGAATCAGGCGAATCAGTTGTTGTTGCAACTGTTCGTGGTACTGCATTTGATGCTGTTGCTGCAGAAGGCGGTTCTGCAGCGGTTGAAGCTGCTGCTTCTACAGGTGATGCGGGTATTTCTAAGTTTATTTCTGAAGAAATCGTGAAATCTGAACGTCCAGAATTAACAGCTGCTCGTATTGTTGTATCTGGCGGCCGCGGTGTTGGTTCAGGCGAAAACTACCACACTGTACTTGATCCACTAGCTGACAAACTTGGTGCAGCACAAGGTGCATCACGTGCAGCAGTAGATGCTGGCTTCGTACCGAACGATATGCAAGTAGGTCAAACGGGTAAAATCGTTGCGCCAGAACTTTATATCGCTGTAGGGATCTCAGGTGCGATTCAGCATTTGGCCGGTATGAAAGAGTCTAAAGTGATCGTAGCGATTAACAAAGATGAAGAAGCACCAATCAACTCAGTAGCTGACTACTGGTTAGTAGGTGATTTGAACACTGTTGTGCCTGAATTAGTTTCTAAAATCTAATTTAACAACGTCGTTCTAAAAGCGCCCTTTGGTATATTTGCCAAAGGGCGCTTTTTATTTGGTTTAATTTTAAAAGGGAATTTAAAAACTGATTTCAGTTTGAATGAAGAAAAATATCAGTATATAAAAATTAAAATTTATTAATTAAAACAACTTTTATTACACAGTGTCTTAACTGATTTTGATTGTGAGTAATTCTTCAAAAACTTAAATGAATCTTAATGAATTGTATATTTAATGTTACTATTGTATTTTTATTCATCTTGCCTTTTGGCGGAGTCTCCTTTTGAAATTTGATTTTCAGTTACCAGTAAGTGCATTGGTGCTGATGATCTGCTGTCTACTTTTTTCCTTTTTTGCAAAGTATTTCTTTCCCTTTATTTGATGGAATGACTGTCACAGCAGTTGAGTCGGTCCAAGCACTTCCATTGCTTTTCTTTGGTGTGTTTAGTTTCTTTTATCTGCGTCCACTCGAAATGGAAGATGGCAAAAAGCAATTTTGGCTTTGGGCCGTTGCATGGTGGATTTTACTATTTGGGCGGAGCATAAGTTGGGGGCGTGACTATTTTCCAGATGTGCCAAAGCCTTATTTTCGTATGATTTCAATATTCTTGATTGCACCAGTGGTCTTCATGTTGTTTTCGCCACATTTGCGTCATGAAATAGCGCATAAGCTAAAGACCATGTCTTTACCTGTGTGGGCTTTGATATTGGTGTTATTTGGGCTGTTTGTGTCAGATACAGTTGAACATAGTCGTGTCTTGTCATTTGTATTTTTGCATGATGTTGCCTATAAAGACTTAATTGAAGAAGTTTATGAATTCCCATTGATCATTGGATTATTTTTGTTGTCTTATCCAATGATGTTACAAGACCGTGTAGATGTCACAGCAGATGAGCTTCAATATCAAAATGAGTGATTTTTATCACATTTAATTGCTGAATTTTGATCATTCAATCTGAAATTTATATGTCTTAAAAAAGCCTCTATAAACAGAGGCTTTTTTGTAGGTCTGAATCACAGTTTTGGTTAAAATAAATACAAAAAATCATGGTTATAGTGAAAGATGTTTAGCACAAAAAGAAGGGTTTTTATGCTATACTGTCTGACTTAATTTTTAATATTGGTTCGGTGTTTTTTGAACCGATTTTTACAGATTTTACGGTATATAAATGCGGGCAGAATTCTGCTTGTATAACAAGGAGTATGCATGAGCGTATCGGAAATTAGACCGATTGCCATTGAGGATGAACTGAAGAGCTCATATCTCGATTATGCAATGAGCGTGATTGTGTCACGTGCATTGCCAGATGTCCGAGATGGTCTTAAGCCAGTTCATCGTCGTGTGCTTTTTGCAATGCACGAATTGGGCAATGACTACAACAAAGCTTACAAAAAGTCTGCCCGTGTAGTCGGTGATGTGATCGGTAAATATCACCCTCATGGTGACTCTGCTGTATACGAAACAATTGTTCGTATGGCGCAAGATTTCAGTTTACGTTATCAATTGGTCGATGGTCAGGGTAACTTCGGTTCGGTCGATGGTGATAGTGCAGCAGCAATGCGTTATACCGAAGTACGTATGCGCAAACTCACTCATGAGTTACTGGCAGATCTTGAAAAAGATACAGTAGAGTGGGAAGACAACTACGACGGTTCTGAGCGTATCCCACAAGTCATGCCGACACGCATTCCTAATCTATTGATTAATGGCGTAACCGGTATTGCTGTTGGTATGGCAACTAACATGGCACCGCATAATATGACTGAAGTCATCAATGCGTGTCTTGCTTATGCCAATGACCCACAAATCAGCATCGAAGGTTTGATGCAGCATATTTCAGGCCCTGATTTCCCTACTGGCGGTATCATTTACGGTAAATCAGGTATTGTTGATGCTTACCGTACAGGTAAAGGCCGTCTACATATTCGTGGTAAATACCATTTTGAAGAAGACCAAAAAACGGGTCGTACTACAATTGTATTTACTGAAATTCCTTATCAGGTGAACAAAGCAAAAACGATCGAACGTATTGCTGAGTTAGTCAAAGAGAAAAAACTCGAAGGGATTTCTGAGCTTCGTGACGAATCTGATAAAGACGGTATGCGTATTGCAATTGACTTGAAGCGTGGTGAAAACGCTGAAGTGATTGTGAATAATCTATTCCAAAATACGCAGCTGGAAAATTCATTCAGTATCAACATGGTTTGTCTAGATAATGGCCAACCAAAGTTGATGAACCTCAAAGATATTATTGCTGCATTTATCCGCCATCGTCAGGAAGTGGTTACACGTCGTACGATGTTTGAATTGCGTAAAGCACGCGAACGCGGTCATATCTTAGAAGGTTTAACGGTTGCTTTAGCTAACATTGACCAAATTATTGAAACGATTAAAACTTCTGCAAACCCAGCTGAAGCGCGTGAGCGTTTACAAGCAGGTGAGTGGGCAGCGGGTAGCGTTTCAGCACTTCTTGAAAAAGCGGGTTCTGTTTCAGTTCGTCCTGATGAAATTGAAGGTGAAGATCCAAACCGTCCGTTTGGTATTGATGGTGATATTTACCGTCTTTCTCCAACTCAAGTGGGCGCGATCTTAGAATTGCGTTTACATCGTTTAACGGGTCTTGAACAAGACAAATTACACGCTGAATATACCGAAATTCTAGGTCAAATTGCTGAATACACTGCAATCTTGAATGACTTCAACCTATTGATGAACGTGATTCGTGAAGAGTTAGCGTTAATTCTTCAGCAATATGGTGATGCGCGTCGTACCGATATTGTTGAATCTCGCATCGACTTCTCTCGTGAAGATTTGATTCCTGAAGAACAAATGGTGTTAACCGTTTCTAAATCAGGTTATGCGAAAACTCAACCATTGTCAGATTACGCTGCACAGCGCCGTGGTGGCCGTGGTAAGTCTGCGACTAGCATGAAAGAAGATGATTACATTCAGCATCTGATTGTGACGTCTAACCATGCGACAGTACTTTGCTTTACCAATGTTGGTAAAGTGTACCGTCTGAAAGTGTATGAAGTGCCACAAGCATCACGTGGTGCTAAAGGTCGCCCAATGGTGAACTTATTGCCACTGGATGATAATGAAACAATTACAGCAATTTTACCTGTGATTGACGCACCGAAGAAATTTAAAGAGCGTTTAGCGGACTTTAAAGCTTTCGTAAAAGCAAATAGCGAACAACTTCAAAGCAATGAAGTGATTAATGGTCATTTCGTTGAGCTTGAAGCAGCATTGGCTGAAATTGAAGATGGTGCAGATGACTTGTCTGATGCATTACGAGTTCAGTTGAAACAGCTTGGTTTAGAACTTTCTACCACTGATCTTGATGATGAAATCATCAATGACTTCGCACAACAAGCTGAAGCGGTTCGTAAAAACTTCTATGTATTCATGGCGACTGAATACGGTACGATTAAACGTGTTGAACTAGAACAATTCTCTAATGTTCGTTCAAACGGTTTACGTGCGATTGAATTGAATGGCGATGATACTTTAATTGGTGTCGCAATTACCGATGGCGAGCAACAAATTATGTTGTTCTCAAATGAAGGTAAAGCAATTCGATTTGCCGAAACTGATGTACGTTCAATGGGTCGTTCTGCCAAGGGTGTACGTGGTATGCGCGTAACCATTGGTGCAGCACAATCAGAAGATGTTGAAGATGCAGATGTAGATTCGGATGATGAAGATACTACAGATTCAGCGTTGATCAGCCGTATTGTTTCATTAGTTGTGGTTCCAGAAACAGGTGAAGTGCTTTGTGCTTCTGAAAATGGTTACGGTAAACGTACCCCTGTAGACGATTTCCCAACTAAGAAGCGTGGTGGTAAAGGTGTTATTGCCATCAAAACTTCAGAGCGTAACGGTCAATTGGTAGGTGCAGTGGCAATCGATTCGACCAAAGAGCTGATGTTGATTTCGGATGGTGGTACTTTAGTACGTACTCGCGCATCTGAAGTGGCACAAACTGGCCGTAATGCACAAGGTGTCCGTCTGATCCGTTTAGGTAATGAAGAGCTTCTTGTTGGTGTTGTTTCGATTGAAGCAGTTGAAGAAGATGAAACTTTTGAGGAAGTTGATGCGATCGAAACTGAACAATTAGTTGATGACTCAACAATTATGGATCAAACTGAAAATGAATCGGACTTAAATGAGCCTGAAGAAGACTAAGTTCTAGATCTGAAAAGAGGGCGCTACGGCGTCCTTTTTTATCGGTGAATTTGCTAATACGATATGAGTACAACATGAGACTAAAATATTTTGCAGTTGTTTCACTTCTAGCTTTAAGTGGGTGTGATCAGATTGGTCAAAAGGCGTTAAATGCAATTCCTGACCCAAGTCAAGAGCAAGCCCAAGTAGCACAGGCGGCTTATGATGAGTTGCGTACAGGTAATTTTGATCAGTTATACACTTATTTTGAGCCCGAGCTAAAAGCTAAGTTTGTACAGAATGAAAAAGAATTGCGTAAATTTGCACGTGGCATTCCAAATCAAGAATATTCACGTAAAAACATTGTGGCTAAGCATATTGAAAAAGCCACAGATAAGCCTTCGTTGTATACTGTGACCTACGAATATGGTTATACCAATAAGAACTTAGTTCAGTACGATGTGAGTTTTGACAAGCCTGCGGGCAGTAGCAAAATTCGTGACTTTAATATTTCAGTTTTTGGTGAAAAGAATTAAACAATTGGAATAAAAGTTTTGAGATGAAAAAAAGGACGCCGAAGCGTCCTTTTTTGAGACAAATATTTATGCCGCTTTTTTCATTTCAGCTTCATAAATTTTTTGTTTTTCAGCATCGAATTGGCCTTCCCATTTACTGATCACAAGAACCGCAAGTGCGTTACCAATCACGTTCAATACAGTACGTGCCATATCTAAAATACGGTCAATACCTGCAATGAATGCAAGACCTTCAAGTGGAATACCAACACTACCCAAAGTCGCTAAAAGTACAACAAATGAAACGCCAGGAACACCTGCAATACCTTTAGAAGTAATCATTAAGGTTAATACCAAAATGACTTGCTGTGTAATGGTTAAATCAATGCCGTAGAGTTGCGCAATAAAGATTGCTGCAATACTTTGATATAAGGTCGAACCATCAAGGTTAAATGAATAACCAATAGGAATGACAAAACTTGTGATTGGCTTAGGTGCGCCATAAGCTTCCATTTTTTCCATGATACGTGGTAAAACGGTTTCAGAGCTTGCAGTCGAGTAAGCCAAAATTAATTCATCTTTCAAAATTTTAATAATTGCCCAAACGCTGAATCCACAGAATTTAGCAACTGCACCTAAAACAATGAAAATGAAGAAGAAGATTGCGCCATATACAAGAATAGCGAGTTTCAGCAATGGAACAAGTGAACTAAAACCAAAGTTCGCAACCGTTGCCGCGATTAAACCGAATACACCTACGGGTGCAAATAGCATAATCATGTGCGTTACTTTGAACATGGTTTCAGAAACAGCAGTTAATACATTGATTAACGGTTGTTTTACTTCCTGATCCAATGAGCCTAAGCCGATGCCAAACATCACTGAGAAGAAAATGATTGGAAGCATCTGACCACTGGTCAATGCAGCGAAGAAGTTTGATGGAATCAGTGAAAGTATTGTTTGAATCAAACCATGAGAGTGTTCGCTCACTTCATGTGTTGTTTCTTGATACTTTGAAATATCGACTTGCGTCAATGCAGACATATCAATGCCGGCACCAGGCTGGAATACGTTGGCTGCAATCAATCCGACTAAAATGGCAACAGTGGTAATAATTTCAAAATAAATAATCGTTTTGAAACCCAATTTACCTAAGTTGCTGCCATGGCTTGTGTTTGCAATACCTAAAATAAGCATCGAAACGACAAGTGGAATAACGATCATCTTAATCAAGTTAATAAAGATCGAACCCAGTGGGGTTAGAAAGTTACTAACTAAAGCATCACGATATTCAGGAGAATAGTGTAGGAAAGAACCAACAAGTATACCTAGAATGAGAGCAATCACGATTTGCCAAGCAAGGCTCACCTTAATCTTTTTCATACATAAGCTCTTATGTCAGATTTGGGAGGAAAAAAGCCCACAGTCATCCATGAAACAAATGCTGCAGACAGACGAAGTCAGCCTTGGCAAAAGCTTCTGAAGAATTTGGGAGAATAAATACTTGAATATTTTGCAGCTAATATGAGAATACAGCTAATATTTTTAATGAATGAACAACTGATTGGTTGTTAAATTATCATTTTTATTTAGAAATACGATTTAAATTTATACTTTTATTTATGAATATAATAAAAATGAGTTATTAATAACCAGTCTTGAAGATTTTCATTTTTGAAAAAACGAGGAAAAAATAAAGCAATTGGTACATTGAACAGAATTTATATAGTAGTTTGATTTATAATTGGGCAATAAATTAATCAGCTAAATTACTTATTTTCTAAGCCGAATATAAATTTAAGATTTCATCTAAAGATTGAATAATAAATAAGAAGGAGCCAGTAGGTGTTAAAACAATTTTTAATCATTTCATGTTTAATTCTACCGATTACAGCGTGTGAAAAAATAGGAAGTTACGTAGTTGATAAAATAGATGCAGCTTTACCTGAAGAATCAAATTTGCAGCGGCATAAAGCAGAAAAAATCTATACAGCATTGCAACAACCCAATCAAACAGACTTATTAAGTTTAGTTGAGCCAGATATACAAGACGCACTGCGGAAGGACTTAACTTTGTTCGAGCAGATGAAGTTAATGATTCCTGCTGATGAGCAAACATCAGAAGTTGACGTAATACGAACATTGGCAACGAATAATTTATCTGAAGGAAAAACCACAACTTTGGTTTATCAATTTAGCTATCCTCAATATGACGTCTATATGAGCATCGTATTTGATGGGCATGATGGTGGTGATAAAGTGCGTGGACTTTGGGTTGAGCGTGAAAATAAAAAATTAACGGATACTGCTGAACTAGATGATGCTCTAGTCAATGAACCAACATCTGACGATGTAACCCTTGCAGACCATGTTGAAGCTGCCTCAACAGTCAGCGTAAACACCTATAGTTAACTCTGTATGAAATGAGGCATTTGCTTGATCTTAATAAATGAAATTTATGTTCTTGATTCTATTTAGGCAATGTAGTCATTTTATTTCACATTTACCATAGAGCTAGGTTCTAACTTCAAAAATTGCTGCAATTGCTACTTAATTTCTCCTTTGATTTAATCGCCAATAAGCAAGGCATAAAAATACAGCTGCGACAGTAGTTAAATAAATCAGTTTTGGAATAATGAAATAAGTTGGGACACCCATTTGATTCAGCTGTATAAACATTTGAATGCCTTGGGTTGAGGGTAATAATTGCGCTATATGTTGCATCCAGATTGGCATTGCAGCATGTGGCCAAGCTGTTCCTGAAAGTAAAAAAAGTGGAATTGAGCTAAAAACGATGACATGTCCAGCTCGTTCAGGCATATCTAAATAAGTCGCTAAAAATAGCGTGATCGCAATGATACTACTTAAAAAAATCGGTACGGCAATGACCATACCCCAAAAGTTGCCGCCACGTGGATAATCATTCAACCAAAAGGTAAAGCCGAAAAGGTACAAGCAGCCAAGCGTACCAATAGTTAAGATCGTAAAAAAGATTCCCCAAAATTGTGTGGTACTTGTACGCCAAGCAAGATTTTGTCGATAGGTCGCAATGAGCATACACAGACCAAGCAAAATGGTTTGATGAATAATTAAGGGGGCAACCGCAGGGAAAATATAACTGCCATAACCGGAGAGTGGATTGAACAGTGGTATTTTATGAATGGATAGTGCAGGGCTGAATTCAGAGATATTTTGAAATTTTTCAGTATGTTCTACTAGTGCATTTTCTATTGAAGTTGCGAGACCCAAGCCAATTTTTTGGGTTTTAAGAAAGTTCGCTGCACTTAAATATAATCCGATGCCACCTGTTTCACCCCGCCGTATGCTGTTGGAAAGGTTACTCGGTAAAAGTAAAATACCGTCGGCTTGTTGCTTACGTAACATGCTTTCAGCTTCTGCAAAATTGCCTGTGATAGCACGTATTTCAACGTTAGGACTATTTGCAACAGTCGTTATAATCCGATTGGTGACCATGCTTTGTTCTTCATCGACCACAATGATGGGCAGTGACTCGGCATGTTCCGCTTGATAGGCAATTGGATAGAAAAAACTATATAGAAATACTGACAGTACGAGAGTGGTAAATATAGAGCTATGTTTAAAGATATCTCTAAACGTCTGTATATAAAATTGAAAGAAGGATGTCATTGCACGGCCTCCTTGGTGATTTTTCGAAGAAAGAACCACGCAAGTCCAAAATAGAACATGCAGTAAATCATCAATGTGATGAGTGGAGTTATCGAAATATTTAGTGGACTACCAATCACCCATTGTTCTGTTTGTAATTTTGCATAAGGTGTATAGGGAATAATGTTTGCCCAAAATTTGGTGAACATCGGTGCATTGTTTAAAGGTAAGGTCACGCCTGCGAAACTAAGTGATGATCCACCGTAGACTGCAATAAAGCCAAAAGATTTTGCTAGGTCTTTGGTTGCTAAAACGACAGTCGAGCTAATAAATGCATAGGCACTATAGAAGAATAGCTGACCGAGCAGAATGATCCATAATGAGCCTTGAATGAACCATCCACGAAATTCGATTAACCAGAACATCCATGCCCAAGTCCATAAACTGAAAATCAGCACATAGCTTAAATTTTTACTGATTAAGGCACGAGATAAACTTTGCGTTTGCGTCCAATTTTGTAACTTACCCGCTTTAATTTCTTGCCCTACAGAAAACGCCACACAGCAACAGAGGAGCAAATGTAAAATCGCAGGGATCATATAAGGTTCTAGGTAGAACTCGTAATTCAGGCCTGGGTTATATAGGGGAGAAATTTTGACATTCGGCGTTGGGGCATCAAGATAAGGAATGTTATTTTCAAAATAATGATTTCCAGTGAAATCGGCCATCGCTTGTAAAGTACTTAATAGCATTGCAGAAGAAATACTGTTGCCAACACTAAAATAGCTTTGATTATAGGCGATACTTATTTGAGCATCCTTCGCTTGCACCAAACGTTGTTCTGCGCCCGCAGGAATGTGTATATAACCCCAAACTTTTGTTTGATTAATTAATTGTTCAGCTTCGTTAACATTGGTAGTAATCGCTTTGACATTTAGACCATGATTGAGTTCTGTAAAGCGAATAATATTTTGGCTTAAGCTGCTTTGGTCTTGATCGATAATGGCAATTGCAAGGTGTTCAGGCTTGCCTTGGGAAAACATGCTGCTAAAGAGAAGTATGATTAAAGCAGGGGCGAGTGTAACCATACACAAGTCCCATTTATGCTGAATCAAATAGCGGAATTCACGTAGCATGCCCATCCACATTTAGTTGTTCTCTTTAATTTTGAACAGCACACTCATACCAACTTTAAGTCCAGGGATTTTTTGAGCTGGTTTAAGCTGAACTTTAAAGCTGCGAATATCATAACCACCCGTTTGGCGCGTAGTCTTAATGGTGGCAAATTCACCTTCAGCTTCAATATGCTCAATTTTGAAATCAGCAGATTGATTCAAAGCTGGAATAAAGCCAGTTAATGATTTGGCTTGATAAACTTGCGCATATTGGTCTTCACGGACATTTAAACTGATCCACAAGCTATCATCTTGTAGAAGGCTCACAACTGGCACCCCCATAGCAACCAGTTCTGAAACTTTGCCATAAATTTTAGACACTGTTCCCGCAGAAGGCGCAACCAGCTGTGTTTCAGCTTCTAAAGCATTAGCTTCATCTACAGCAGCTTGTGCAATTTTGACTTGTGCTTCGGCTGAGCTTTGCTGTTGAGGGGTACTGCCACGTTTTGCACGTGCATATTGTTGGTAGGATGCTTCTGTCATTTGTGCTGATGAAATGGCAGCAGCTTGCATTTCATCACGGCGTTGTCTAGAAATGACACCTTCCTTAAATAAATTTTGCCCACGTTGAAACGTCGTTTGAGCAAGTTGTTGTTGTGCCTTAAGACTTTGCCAATTAGCATACAGACTATCAATATTTTCTTGTTGAGAACCACGTTCAGTGGTTGATAATAAAGCTTGTGCCGATTGAAGTGTCGCTAGGGCTTGCTGTTTTTTTGCTTCAACCTCAGGACTACTAAACCGCACCATGGCTTGCCCAGCTTGCACTTTCTCACCGTCATGGACATAAATTTCTTCGATTCGACTTGGCACTTTGGTGCTGACATGAATGGTTTCAGCTTCTACACGGCCTTGTAATTCAATTAACTTTGGTTGATAACTTTTCCATAATCCAAATGCAATTAGGCCCACCAGTAAAATCAAAATAATCGCAATAATCAGTTTAATCATATTGGATTTTTGCTTTGGCGGCGTAGGCTGTTCAGTACTTGCTTCTGCGTGAGAAGGAGAGCTTCCTTTCTTTGATTTATTTACAGGCTCTGTGTTTGCTAATAGGCCATTATCAGTTTTTTCTTCGGAATCAATGGTTTCTGAAGATTGGTTTAAGTCTTGTTTATTCGACATTTTTTCATCAGCTCTTTCATTGTTTTCAGCTGAGGTTGTGTTTGTATTATCAGTGGATTGCTGATTCATATTTTTTTCCCTCAGTCTAAATTAACGAATAAAATCAGTTTGTGCTTGATTGGCATAACTTTGAAACTGGTCAATCGAGCCATGACTCTGTAATAGGGTGGCGAGTGACATCACATATTTATAAGCATTTAATGCCATGTCACTTTGCAATGTATTCAAAGCATTTTGTGCATCAATGACTTGGCTTGCAGTACCCATATCTTCTTTGAAAGACAATTGTTGAATCCTTAGGTTTTCTTGTGCGGCCTGCATATTCGCCAGTATCAAAGCATGACTTTGCTGAGCCGATGTCAGTTCGTTATAGGAACCGTAGATGACAGTTTCAATTTCTTGTTTGGTGCGTTCAGTCATGAGTTCAGAGGCATAACGTTGTAATTCTGCCGCTTGTATATTTTTATTTTTGTCGATGCCTGAAAAAAGATTATAGCGAGCAGCCACCCCGACAATCCAATTTTGCTTATCATCTAGACTATATTCTCCAAAGGCAAATACATTGGGTTTTTTGGCTGCACTTTGCGCTTTAACATTTGCATTTGCAAGTTGAGTGTCCATCTGTATTTTACGAATCAGACTCGATTGTTGCTGATAAGTCTTGAGTAGCGCATTGAGATTTTGATGATTCTGCTGATTAATAAATAAAGGTGTCGTTAAATCAGTGATTTCGCTACTCTGTAATAAATTATTGAGCTTAAATAGACTAGAACGCAAATTTGCTTCAGTGTTTTGCTCACTACGTTGTGCATTATTTTTTGCGACTTCAAACTGCATGCGCTGACCTCTACTGATGAAGCCTTGTCGCTCCATTTTTAGAGCATTGTCATAATGTTGCTGCATGGCTTTTAAGTTGAAACGGCTACTATCTAATAATTTTTTTTGCAGTTGCACATTAAAATAAGCCTGAATTAATTCAAAACGTTGAATGTCTTGTTGTTGCTCGGTGTTTAACTTACTTCTTTGTGCTTGGATATTCGCAATTTCTTTGGCACTGCTCGTGAGGCCACCTGTATAGAGGGGCATCATCACTGAAACAGTCGGGCGTATAACTTGGTCATCTAATACCACTTGAGATGAGTCTGGAATCAGTCCAACACCATCACGAATCGGTTGTTGTAATGCATCTTTTAGTGGAACAGCAACATCGCTTGGCAAGGTCTCATCAATTTTATTATTCACCCCCTGACTTAATGTGTGTTCTAAATTATTTTTCAATGCGCCCAAGGGCACATCAAGTTCATTGTGAAAAGCATATGCTCTGACATTTAAGTCTACACGAGGCAGACCTAAGCCTTTCATGGCTTGCGCTTGTAATTGGGCAGATTGTTGTAAGGCTTGATTGGCCTGGTTGCTATAAGAGCTTTGTAATAGTTCTTGTTCGGCTTGCGCATAACTGATGCTTTGTGCCCCAGCACTATGACTAATAAAACAAGTGGTACACGTAAGTGAGAGATACAGCACGGAAGATAAATTGAACTTAAGTTTAAAAGGCTGAATTTCAAGTAGAGGCATAGTGCTCACTCACTGCTGGTTTTGCGCCATTATAGGCGGTATTTTATATTCACGTTATACGTATAAGTAGTTGTATTGTTTCATATACATATGTAAATTTTTTGTATTGAGAGTAAGACGAACATTTTCTCTGAGCGCATAGCCTAAATTAGCATCAATCCAATCCATAAAAAATATCAGTAAAGCTAATAATTTGAAATATGAGGAAATAAAGCCAATCTTTATTGAAATTTTAACTTTAAATGTTAGACAGCATTGGAATATTTTCAGCTATATGTACTGCAAGCCCTGCCTAGATGTGGTTAAATGCCATCATTTTATTGTGTTTCACTTTGAAAGGAAAAATCATGCGCGCGTACAACTTCTGTGCTGGTCCTGCTGCATTACCAACTGCCGTATTAGAAAAAGCTCAGGCTGAAATGCTTGACTGGCATGGCAAAGGTCTTTCGATCATGGAAATGAGCCACCGTAGCAAAGACTATGTCGCTGTTGCAGAAAAAGCTGAAGCTGATCTGCGTAAACTCATGAATATTCCAGATAACTATAAAGTTCTGTTCCTTCAAGGTGGTGCATCACTTCAGTTTTCTGCAATTCCATTAAACCTTTTGGGTAAAAACAGCAAAGCTGATTATATCCACACTGGTATCTGGTCTGAAAAAGCATTGAAAGAAGCGCAGCGTTATGGCGATATCAATGTTGTTGAAGCTGGTACAATGGTTGATGGTAAATTAGCGATTACAGATCAAAGCACATGGAATTTATCTGACGATGCTGCTTATGTACATTATGCAGATAATGAAACGATCGGCGGTATTCAGTTTGCGAATATTCCTGAAACCGATAAACCATTGGTTGCTGACTTCTCATCAAGTATTTTATCGGCACCTTTAGATGTTTCTAAATTTGGTCTGATCTATGCAGGCGCGCAAAAAAATATTGGTCCTGCAGGTTTGACCATTGTTATTATTCGTGATGATTTACTAGATCAAGCTAAAGCAGAAATTCCAAGCATTTTGAAATATTCTGCGCAAGCGAAAAATGATTCAATGGTGAACACACCGTCAACCTATGCGTGGTACTTATCAGGTTTAGTATTTGAATGGTTACTTGAGCAGGGTGGTGTAGAAGCAATTTATAAAGCAAACTTGGCGAAAGCTGAATTACTTTATGGCTATATCGACACAAGCGATTTCTATGCGAACCCGATTGCGAAAGAAAACCGTTCAATTATGAACGTACCTTTCACTTTGGCAAAACCAGAGTTGGAAAAACAATTCCTGAAAGAAGCAGAAGAAAATCATCTTCTAAACTTAGCGGGTCACCGTTCTGTTGGTGGTATGCGTGCAAGTATTTACAATGCTGTACCACTTGAAGGCGTACAAGCACTTGTAAACTTTATGGATGATTTTGCAAAACGTAATGCATAATTTGATAAAGTGAAAAAAACCGGCTTAAGCCGGTTTTTTTATGCGTATGGGATGTTTAAAGTCGATGTTAAAGCACAAAATTATGTAAAAAATATGCGCAGATGAGCATGCCTAAGATAAAAAATAAGCAAGACATTGGCTCGATACGGTATCGAGATTCAATTTGATGATCGACTTGCGATAAGTTTTCTTCTTGCACGACTTTCATAGATATTCTTTCCGATCTATTTATCGTTAATTCATATTTCTTAAACGCATTTTTAACATAAATATTTGATTAAATAAAGCACTATCTTAGATAAACTTACCAAACTATTTAATTTGTTTAAAAATACTCAACCTAATACATTAAAATAGTTTCAATTTGCATATATGTTGTTTATTTTTCAGGTTTTTTAAATAATTTCATTTAGAAGTTTTGATTAATTTTGTTGTTTATTTTGAATTTAATATTGTGGATAACTTATTTTTAAAATGAATTTAAATCTGGTTTTAAATTTAAACGCTGTGGATAAATATTGATCAAAAATTAAAATATTAACTTAGTTGTTTGTTTTTATAGATAAATAAAAAACCGTCACTTTCTTCATTATTTTGAATAAAGTAACGGTTTTTGAATTTAAATTAGGCATATTTTGCGTAAATATTTGCCTGAATCCATAGGTTTCCACGAATATACTGACCGACAGTAAAATCTTTATGCGCAGCATTGCGTGTAGCAACCCTTACAATGACAGCTTCTTGGTTGTCTTCGTGAATCAAGGTCACGTCATAGAGCGTATATTCTTGATCTTTAAATTGCATATGGGTTTTACCCACAATATGCCCTTGGAACCAAGCTTCATCTTCTTGCCCTAATGTTTCACCATAGAGGTAAGCGACCATTTTTGAAAAATCTACAGTGACAGGTGCTTTGTCATCTTCAGACTTTGGCTGCCATGCTTTAATTTGTTCATGGACATCTGCAGGCGCGACACCGTTATTCGCTGCCAAAATGTCATTGAGTGCACGATGATGTTTAATCGATGCGGGATCATCGACGACCAATTGTTCATGATCGGCAACAGGTTCTAGCTCATATGCCCATGCATTAAGTTGCACGCTATATGAGGCATCTTTTTCATATTGATTGTGGTTGACACTGTACAGACTGTCAAAGGCATACACACTGGTATTCGCACCCAGATCAAGGCAGAGCACCGCTTGTGTATTAGATTTGCAGGTAATAATTCGCTCAATAGTCGCTTTGGTTTTATACGGACTATCAAAGCTTGGAAATGCCGTTTTTACCGCTTTAGGTTTATTATTTTCAACAGCAATGACCTGACACAATTGAATGCTGGCTTTGGCAGGACCTTGAATCAGCCATGAAGAAGCATCCATATCACTTTCTTGTGCACATAAGCCCATTGGCATGATTGGCGCATCGAGTGCCTGTCCTAACCATACCGGCACATCTGTCGCTGGATTACTGGTAAGTAAATTCCAATGTTCGACATGACTGCCAAAGGTTTGATCTTCAATGGTGATAATTTCAGGGCTATTTTGTTTTTTCATATGCACAATTGATGTTGGGTTGGTTTTATATATAAATCGAGGGTAATTTGTGATTTTCAAGTCACTGAACTCATATTTATCATGAAATCAGTAGATATAGATGCTTAATAGCATTTTTTTATGTAATTCAATTGGCTTATCGGGCACATTTCATTTCTAGACGATCTCAAACGCAGCATTAGTTTTTTCTCGATATAAGAGAATGCTTGTTGTATCAATTTGATCAATGCACCCAAATTGTCATGGGGATTTGTTAAACTGATCTATCTTTAATTGCTGATGGATTTTTTGTGCTGCCATTTAAACTGTGGGTGGATGCAGATGCTTTACCACGTATTTTGCGTGACGTGATTATTCGTGCGTCAGATCGTTACCAATTAGAAGTGACCTTTGTCGCGAATCAAAATGTGGGTATCACACCATCGGTACGTATTAACTCTATTCAAGTCATGAGCGGGGCAGATGCAGCAGATAAAGAAATTATTCAGCGTATGAATGAAAATGATATCGTGATGACACAAGATATTCCTTTAGCTGCTGAAGTGATTGAGCGTGGTGGAATTGCGATTCATCCCCGTGGGGAAATCTACACCACTGCGAATGTTAAAGCACGCTTACATCTTCGAGATTTTATGGATACCTTGCGTGGCGCAGGTGTACAAACGGGTGGTCCAGCGCCGATTTCTGAGCGAGATAAACGAGAATTTTCCAGTAGTTTGGACCAAACTATTCAAAAGCAAAAACGCAAAACTGCGCAGAAGTAATCCTCTATGCCTTCTAAAGTAAACTTGGGGATGACCTACGCACTGCTGGTATTTATTTGGTCGACCACCCCTTTAGCCATTGTGTGGAGTGTTAGTGATATTAATGCCTTTTGGGCGTTAGCACTGCGATTCTTTTTAGCACTACCACTTGCGATTGCGTTACTTGTTCTGTTTAAAAATACATTGCCTTTAGATGGTAAATCGCTACATAGCTATTTAGCCGGGGCATTTAGTTTTATTGGGTCACAAGTTTTTACTTACATGGCAACCGCATATTTAAGCTCCGGCATTATTGCCTTGATGTTTGGACTTGCACCCATCATGACAGGCTTAATTGGACGTTTCTTTTTTCAGGTCTATTTGAGCCGATTGCAATGGCTGGGTATGGGTATTGCAGTTGTTGGACTCGGTATCATCTGTCTCGGTGGGAGTGATCAACATGTACATCCGATGGGGATCGTTTTGATGCTGATCAGTGTATTTGTATACTGCGCTTCAATTTTTTGGGTTAAAAAAGTGAATGCACCCTTGCAGCCGATGTCTCAGGCAACGGGTTCCATCATGGTTTCAGCATTATTTTCATTGTGCATGCTGCCGTTTATATGGCATCTTGCACCAACAAGTGTTCCTTCAGCCAAAGCACTACTTGGTTTGGGTTATGCGGTAATCATGGCATCGTTAATTGCCATGTTTTGTTATTTCAAATTGGTTCAAAATATTAAAGCGACTACTTTATCGTTGACGACAGTATTAACCCCCATGCTTGCTATGCTCTTTGGTGCTTTACTGAATGATGAAAAATTATCATTGATGGTTTTACTTGGTGCTGTGATTCTATTATCAGGCTTGTTTGTTTATTTTTATAAAGATTTTCGGGCGAACAGAGAGCTCGCCCATAAATTAAAACATTGATTAAAAATCACTCTTTGTTTTGGGTCAGTGCGATACACTCTGCAAGTTTGACGCGGTCTTGTGGCAGTAAGGTGACAAAATAAGCACCCGTTCTGTATAAATTGCTTTCCTCTTCACGGCTGTAAACGACTTGTGCTGTTGTAGCAATGTGAAAGAAATTTTCAGGATGGCTTAAGGTGAGGTGGATATAAGTACCTTCTTTGATTGGGCGTTCACTGAAAAAACTTAATCCTGTTTCTGAAAAATTGACATGTTCAGGCACTGGTAACATGCTTTGTACAATTGCGTCATACAAAGAGCCCGTTATCAGGTTTAACTTTTGGTTAAATAAGGATAAGATTCGAGCAATTTGTTGATCTTTTTCAGCTAATTGTTCTAATTCGTAGTTGAGTGCATGATCAAATTGATCTAATTCAGCAAGTAGTAGAAAATAGCGCGGCAACACAAAATTTGGATCGTAAGGATCGTTCAGTGCAACATCATCAGAAATAATCTGATAGTTAATGCGCAAGGCAGCATCGATACGCGACATTACACGGCGTTCAGTTTGAACGCTTTGATGCTGTAAATTTTCCATAATTATTACCTCGGACTAGATGGTTATGTTTAAACCAATCTCGCTGTATATAGGGTTGAGATACACTCGCGCACGGCGCAGTAACCACTTTATTTCTTTTATTGCTCTGGTGTCTATGATCGGCCTCACCTTAGGTGTGGCAGTCCTAATTACAGTTTTATCTGTGATGAATGGTTTCGATCGAGAACTTAAAACGCGTGTTTTGGGAATGATACCTCAAGCCACTGTTTCTTCAACACAAATTTTAACAAATTGGCCAGAACTTGCAAAAAAAATTGAACAGCATGAGCATGTTCAAGGTGTAGCACCTTTTACACAGCTACAGGGGATGTTGACAGCTCAGGGACAAGTTTCAGGCATTATGGTTAGTGGTATTGAGCCTGAATACGAAAAAAAGGTTTCAATTATCCAAAACCACATGGTTGAAGGCAGTATTGATAGCCTGAAAAAAGGTGAGTTTGGCATTGTGCTTGGTAAGCAGATGACCGATGCCTTAGGTTTAGGTTTGAATGATAGTGTGACTTTGGTACTTCCTGAAGCGACGCCTTCGCCAGCAGGTGTAGTTCCTCGTTTTAAACGCTTTAAAATCGTGGGTATTTTCAGTATTGGTGCTGAAGTTGATTCGATGATGGGTTATGTCGCATTGAATGATGCATCAACGCTGTTACGCTTACCAGATGGTGCACAAGGCGTGCGCATGAAATTAGATGATATTTTTGCAGCCCCACAGGTATCGCAAGAAATTGTGCGTGACTTACCTGCAAACTTTTATGCATCTGATTGGACCTATACACACGGTAATTTGTTTAGCGCTATTCAAATGGAAAAAGCAATGGTGAGCTTACTGTTGTTCCTTATTGTATTGGTAGCCGCTTTCAATATTGTGTCGTCATTGGTCATGGTGGTAACTGATAAAAAATCGGATATCGCAATTTTACGTACTTTGGGGGCATCTCCAGGCACGATTACACGTATTTTTATGGTGCAAGGTACGGTGATTGGTGTGATTGGTACGGTTTCAGGTGCGATCCTCGGTATTATTGCAGCATCAAGTATCAGTAACTTTGTTGGTTGGTTAAACAACACATTGGGCCTGAATATGTTTGATGCTTATTTCATCAACTACTTGCCTTCATATTTAAGATGGCAAGATGTTGCGGTGATTGTGTCATTATCATTAGGTTTGAGCTTTGTAGCGACAATTTATCCAGCATTACGTGCAGCGAAAGTACAACCTGCGGAGGCATTACGTTATGAGTAATCTCATCTTAGATGCCCGAAATATTACCAAGTCTTTCACCGATGGTAAGTCCAATGTCGATGTCATTCGTGGCTTATCGTTACAGGTTAAAGCAGGTGAGTTTGTTTCAATTGTTGGTTCAAGTGGTTCAGGTAAAAGTACTTTATTGCATGTGTTGGGTGGATTAGACCGCCCAACGTCCGGTGAGGTATTTATTCATGGACAGCGTTTTGACACACTAGGTGAAGCAGAGCGTGGTTATATTCGTAATGAACATTTGGGTTTTGTGTATCAGTTTCATCATTTGTTGCCTGAATTTAGCGCACTTGAAAATGTTGCAATGCCGCTGATGTTACGCAAATCGAGTAGCTTCAAAGCAGTGAAACAGCAAGCTGAATATCTTCTTGAGCGTGTTGGTTTGTCACATCGTATGACGCATAAACCGGGTGAATTATCGGGTGGTGAGCGTCAACGTGTTGCTTTAGCACGCGCTTTGGTTGCAAAACCTAAACTGATGATGGCTGATGAGCCGACGGGTAATCTGGATCGTAAAACCGCTGTAAAAATTTTTGAATTACTGACCGAATTGCGTAAAGAGTTTAACATGGCGATGCTGATTGTCACACATGATGAATATCTCGCCCAATCTGCAGATGCCATTTTACATATGCAAGATGGTTTATGGGTAGAAGAGTAAAGCTTTTACTTGCTGTGATTTAATGGATTAAGATTGTTTTATTGAAGCTCACCTCGGTGGGCTTTATTATTGCCGCTCATAAAAAATAAAAAGAATATGACATGCTGCAATGGTTTTGTATGGGCTGGATTATTGGTATCTCTCTTATGGGAAGCCATGCTTGGAATCTGCACATTTCAACATGGTTGGTCTTGGTTATTTTTGTGCTATGGCAAAAATTGCAAAGTAACTTTATCCCTGATGTTAAACAGCTATTTCCTTTAACCTTACAATTAATACTCAATGTTTTGATTGGCATAGTTTTGGGTTTTGGTTATGCCACTACTCAATTGGATGAACGTTTAGCACTCATCCAACATGAGCAATATGAGGCTGAACTGATTGTCTATTTACCAGAAATTAGTCAGCTTAAAGAACAAAAATTACAGCAAACCATTCAAGTTTTAAATTTAAGCTCTCAAGCACAATATTTTTCTGCATCGATAAGTACGCAAATTTTGCAGGAACAACAATTAAAGCTTGAGCCTGGTCAATATTACCGAATGTGGGGCAGAGTAAAACCCAGTCAAAGTTATGCAACACCAGGTGCATTTGATATAGAAAAATGGAATATCCAGCAAAATCTTCATGCAAGTTTTGACGTGAAACAACTGGAATATTTGACTGAGCAGCAAGTGGCATCACTTGGATTTAATTCAGATATACGTCAGCACCAAGCTATTTTGCATCAATTCAAAATAGCAATTGAAAAACAACGATTGAGATTACGAGAGTTTATTCAAAAGCAACCTTTAAGAAATAATGGGCTGATATTGGCTCTACTAACTGGAGATAAAAGCTTATTAAATAAAGGGACAGAGCAATTATTTCAACGTTTTGGTATGAGTCATCTTTTGGCCATTTCAGGGCCACATGTCTTGATATTTGCGATTTTGGTTTGTTGGTGCATTAGACGTAGTTTAGCTAAATGGCTACCAGATTTGTATCTAAAATGGCCTCAACAATATGTATTAGTCTTGCCATTTATCATGTGTGTGAGCTTATATTGTGCTTTTACAGGTTTTGATATTCCCGCCCTACGTACCTTAATTATTTGTTTGGTCGCAAGTGCCATGCTTTTACTTAAACAGAGAATTCGGCCTTTTGCGTTATTAATATTTAGTGCATCAATTTTATTGTTATTTGATCCTTTTAGTATTTTATCCGCAGCTTTTTGGTTGTCCTATGGAGCCTGCTTTATTTTATTAAGGATTTATCAAACCTTACAGCGTAAGCAAATGAATGCAGAGCAGCTTACATATGCACAAAGCATTAAAAATGCGTTAATGATATTAATAGAGTCACAGTGGAAAATTTTTATCGCACTGTTTCCATTAATGATTATTTTCTTTAAACAAATTGCGTGGATTACACCGTTGAGTAATCTATTTGCCATCCCTTGGCTTGGATTTGTGGTTGTGCCTCTCGATATTTTGGCTGCGTTGGCTTATTTCATTTTTGAACCGCTCTCAAGTGCATTATTTCAGCTCAACGATCTTTTTATAGAATTACTGCATGTCGTGTTATATGGATTAGATCGAATATTTTCGCCGGCATTAGATGCTGTTGCAATGAAAAACACGCAGATTTTATTGCTCATTTTGGCTTTAGTGATTGTATTTTTACCACAAGGACTTATGCCAAAAAGTTGGGGCTGGATAGGACTCATATTTGTGGTCTTACCTATACGCAATCCTGTGCCTTTTCAGCTTTCAGTCTTAGATGTTGGGCAAGGGCAGTCTATTTTTATTCGTTATCATCAACACACGATGATGGTTGATTTTGGAGGATACTATGATGAATCAAAATTTAGTATTGGAAAGAATATAATTCAGCCCTTTCTCAGTGTGAATGGGGTTCGGAAGTTGGACCAAGTTGTGCTGACACATTTGGATCAAGACCATAGTGGTGGTTTCTTTTCAATATATGAGCAGCTTACTATTGGTCAGTTATATACAAATCAACAGGTTGAGAAAATCGGGGCGGTACCACAGGTGTTGTGTCTGCAAGGGCAAGCATGGAATTGGGATAACCAGGTATTTTTTAAAGTATTGTCCCCGAGTAGAGAACAACAAGAAGCGATTCCATTTAATACCAATGAAAGTTCATGCGTACTCTATGTTTCGGTTCGCGAAAAAAATGGATTTAAAAATTTCTTATTGATGGGTGATGCAGGTTGGGAGACTGAATATAAAATTTTGCAAAATTATCCTAACTTAAGCGTAGATGTATTGGTACTTGGTCATCATGGCAGCCAATATAGTTCAGCTTATACTTTTTTGCAGCATTTAGAGCCGAAACTTGCGATTGTATCGGCTGGGCGTTTTAATCGTTATGGGCATCCAGCTATGTTGACCCAATCACGTTTAGATAAACTCGGTATACCATTTTTGCAAACCGCAAAGAGTGGAACAATACATTTTGTAGAAAAGGGTAAAAATATAAAACTGCTTGAAGAAAGAGCCAAATATAAATGGTATGACTACAGCACAAAATCCATTACAGCTGATTAGCTTATATTTTGTTCACATGTCTGGTTCATTCGCTCACGTTCATATTGTTCACGTACATTATGTACACGCTTTTCAACTTCTTCATCGCTAACATTGTATAAATTTCGGAGTTGAGGATTAGCTTTGAAGCGTTTATAACTCCAGTGATAATGTTCAGGATAACGTTGGATTAATTTTTCAATTGCTTCGAAAATCACAATAGAGCCATCATTGGCATTGCCCTGATAAATTTTCTCATCAATGGGTTCAATATACATATCAAAACCATGATCCTCATTTCGAATCGCATATAAAAGTAAAGCACATGCTTTGGTCTTTTGAATGAGTTTTGCACTTAAGTTGCTGGTCCATAAGGGAACACCAAAGTATGGGATTAATTCGCCACCAGCATGAGGCGTATGGTCAGGTAGAATAACTGTTGTACCGCCTTGTTTTAGGGCTTTAAAAATCTGACGTACACCAGATTCATCTGTCGGGACTAAAGTTGCTTGTTCACGACTACGTGCAGCACGCACAAAGTTATTAGCTGATTCACTTTTTACAGGTTTGTACATGATGGTCATTTTAGTAAATTGAGCAATCCATGCATTCATGATTTCCCAAGTACCAAAATGTGGCACAACTAAGACCAAACCTTTATTTAGACTAAGTGCATCATGTAAATATTCTGCACCATGTATGCTATGGATACGCTGAATATTTTTTTCAGTACTTGCACCCCAAATACTAAAAAACTCAAAGTAAGACATGAGCTCATTGCGGATAGCTTGTTTCGTGAGTTGTTCACGTTCTTCATCAGATAACTCAGGCAATGCAATTTTGAGATTTCGTTGAATCGTCGCGGATGTTTTAGAAATCTTAAAAATGTTGACAAGCCCAGCCAAACCTTTGGCGATAAATTTTGAAATTTGAATTGGTTGACGGCTGATAAATTTTAACAGGTGATAAGTGGTATCCTGTGAATTCTTGTCGGTCATCGCGTTTTAGTCTGATATTGATAGAAGAAAAAAGTAAAATAATTATAGGGGAAAATGAATTGATTAGACAGTTTTCCGCTGTAGCGTGTATATAATGACAACGAAATTTTCGTTAGATAAGGTTTTTTATATGTCCGAATGGCCACCAAAACCTGAAGAAAAACAGCCAAATTCTTCAAATAATATCCATCAGCCTACAGGCAATGAATGGAAGATATTAGAAAAAGCAGTGCTTTCTTCTGTGGAAGAGCAACGTCGTGCCCGTCGATGGGGAATATTTTTTAAATTTTTAACTTTTGCGTATCTACTTTTTATCATCGTTGCGATGGGAAAAAGTTGCAGTACAGCGAGTTCTGATCCGACAGCAACAGCAGGTTCGCATATTGCAGTTGTTGATATTGTTGGAACAATTGCTGCGGATAAACAAAGTGTAAATAGCACCAACACAATTAAGTCTTTGAAAAAAGCCTTTGAAAATAAACAAAGTAAAGCTGTTGTGCTCAATATTAATTCGCCGGGTGGTTCACCAGTTCAGTCGGATGAAATTTGGCAAGAGATACAGTATTTGAAAAAAGCACATACTGGTAAAAAGCTCTATGCGATTATTGGTGATACAGGTGCATCAGGTGCTTATTATATTGCTTCAGCTGCGGATGAAATTATTGTTAATCCATCAAGCTTAGTGGGCTCAATTGGTGTAATTATGCCAAATTATGGTGTAAACGGTTTAATGCAAAAACTAGGTGTTGAAGACCGAACCATGACATCAGGTGAAAATAAAGCCATTCTTTCAATGACACAACCTGTTGATCCTGCACAAAAAGCACATGTACAAGCTGTGCTTGATAATGTCCACACGCATTTTATTAATGCAGTAAAAGAAGGTCGTGGTAAGAAATTAAAATCAAATGATCCTGAGATTTTCTCTGGTTTATTCTGGACAGGTGAACAGGCAGTTAAATTGGGTATTGCAGACCGTACAGGTAGTTTGAACACATTAAAACGTGAACTCAAAACTGAAAAAGCTGTGAACTATACAATTGAATACAGTCCATTTGACTCTGTTTTAGGTCGTATGGGAAGTTCAATTGGTCAAGGTTTTGCAACGTCAATTTCTCAGCAAGTCCAATCTGAAAATACCACGAAGTTACAATGAAGCCATTAATTCACTTTGCGCATGCCAATGGCGTGCCATCAAAGGTATATCAAAAACTTTTCGATTTACTTAGTGATGAATATGACGTGATTTATGTGCCTTTGTTAGGGCCAGATAAACGTTATCCAATTGATAATCATTGGTACAGCCTGACTCAGCAAGTGATTGATAGTATTGTACGCCAATCACAAGGTCGAAAAGTGATTGGTCTAGGGCATTCATTGGGTTCTGTTTTAACTTTTCAGGCGGCTTTGCAGCGTCCCGAATTGTTTGAGCAAATCTTAATGATTGATCCACCGATGATTATGGGTAAAGAAGCTTTGGCATTGCATATTGCCAAAATCTTGAAGCTGAAAATGGTCGATGCTATGTCTCCAGCTGGATTGTCGAAGCGTCGCCGTGATCACTGGGAAAGTCGTGAGCAAGCGGCAGAGCTCCTGCGTCCAAAAGGTTTTTATAAAAACTTTGATGAAGATTGTTTTCAAGCCTATATTGATTATGCATTGATGGATGATCTAGAGCGTGGTGGCGTTGAACTGACCATTTCTCGTGATGATGAAGTTCAAATTTTTAGAACCAATCCATCATTGTGGTGGTTGCCACAGGCAAAGCCAAAAATTCCTGTGCAATTGTTAATTGCAGAGCAGGGGCCATTCTTGCCACGTAAATTTCCACAAATGGTTGAGAAGAAATTTGGAGCACCATTTAAAGTAATATCAGGCAGTCACATGTTTCCTTTAGAAAAGCCCGATGAAACTGTTGAAATCATTAAAATGATGCTCGCAGAATATGCAAAAAAGTGAAACATCGTTCTTGTAGGCAATAAAAAACGCATCCAAGGATGCGTTTTTTATTGCTGACCATTTTGCAAATGATCATTTAATTCATCAATTAAAATTTGCAGAATTGCACAGCATCTTGCATTGGCTGACCACGATATAACACGCCATTTTCAGTGTGTTGAATCGTACCATTACAAATCCATTCAGCGACTTGTGGGTAGATGACATGTTCGAGTACATGTACACGATTTGCTAGGCTACCTGCATCATCATGTACATTCACTTTGAGAACACCTTGTGCCAGAGCTTGCCCAGCATCCAATTCAGCAGTCACATAATGAACGGTGCAACCGTGAAAGACATCGCCAGTTTTGAGTACACGTTGGTGAGTATGCATGCCTTTATAATTTGGTAAAAGTGAAGGGTGAATGTTGATCATTTTCCCTTCCCAATTTTTCACAAACTGAGCGCTTAAAATACGCATAAAGCCAGCAAGAATCACCAAATCAACATCCCAAGCGAGCAATTGTTGATGCATGACATCATCAAAAGCTTCGCGAGTAGGATATTGTTTGTGCTCAATGACTGCAGTTGCAATTCCTGCTTTTTCTGCACGTTGTAATGCAAAGGCTTCAGGTTTATTTGAAATGACCCCAACAATTTGACCTGAGAGATTGGCATCAATCAAGGCTTGTAAGTTGGAGCCGCTACCTGAAACAAGAACAGCAATTTTAATCATGGACGTTGCTTATGCGAACACAACGCGGATTTTTTCGTCAGCGCCTTCAACAGATTCAGCATTATCTGCGATATGACCCATAGTGAAAGCTTTTTCGCCAAGGCCGTTTAACAACTCAACAGTCTTATCAGCATCAGCAGCATCTACAACAAGTACCATACCTACGCCACAGTTAAATGTACGATACATTTCGAATTGTTCAACACCACCTTCTTTTTGAAGAAGTTTGAACAGTTCTGGCCATTCCCAAGACGCTTCATTCACAACCGCTTGAGCCCCATTTGGAAGTACACGTGGTAAGTTACCTGGTAAACCACCACCAGTGATGTGGGCCATCGCATGAACGTCAACTTCTTTTAATAACTGAAGAATTGGTTTCACATAGATGCGTGTAGGTTCCATTGCTGCATCAGCAAGCGGACGACCATCAACGATTTGAGTCAAATCTACGTTTTTCACATCTAAAATTTTACGAAGCAGTGAATAACCGTTAGAGTGTGCACCTGAAGATGCAACACCTACAAGAACATCACCTGCTTTAACTTTAGAGCCATCAATAATTTTGCTTTGCTCAACAACACCTACGCAGAAACCTGCAAGGTCATAGTCTTCGCCTTCGTACATGCCTGGCATTTCAGCAGTTTCACCGCCTACTAATGCACAGCCTGCAAGTTCACAACCTGCACCAATACCTGTGACAACATTGGCAGCAACATCTACATTTAAGTGACCAGTTGCATAGTAGTCGAGGAAGAATAGTGGTTCAGCACCACATACAAGAAGATCGTTTACGCACATTGCAACCAAGTCTTGACCAATTGTGTCGTGACGGTTCAAATTCAATGCTAAACGTAATTTTGTACCAACACCATCTGTGCCAGATACGAGAACAGGTTCTTCATAACCTTTAGGAATTTTACAAAGAGCGCCGAAGCCGCCTAGACCGCCCATTACTTCAGGGCGTGCAGTACGTTTCGCGACAGATTTGATACGATCGACTAACGCGTCGCCCGCTTCAATGTCGACACCTGCATCTTTGTAGCTTAAACCAGTGTTTGGGGTAGAAGTTGAGTTGCTCATAATGAAGTCTCCGCATTCGCGCGGGGATTATAACCTGAATATGCAAAACTCTTATGCTATTTCGAACTAAAATGTTATCTTTATTAAAATATTTTCCTTTCTATAACGATTACATTGAATAAAGGTGAGTTTTATGGGTGACCGCACCTTACGTCGCATATTTATCCTCGCAGGGATAGCATTGATCCTCTGGGTCGTATATCTACTAAAACCTATTGTTTTACCATTCATTGGCGCTTTTTTAATTGCGTATTTATTTAGTCCATTGGTTGATAAATTACACAATATCGGTTTGCCGCGTTGGCTTTCAATTAGCTGTGTATTCATCGGGATTGGTGTAGTTATTTTTCTTGCGATGTGGTTTTTGGTGCCGTTGGTCTGGGAACAGCTCATGTATGCCAAGAAAAACATTCCTGGAAATATTCATTGGTTGAATTACACATTCCTGCCTTGGCTATCAAATACATTTAATTTAGTGCCAATGGAAATTGACACTGAGCAAATGTCTGCAGCAATTATGGAATATATCCAGACTAATTATAGTGCGGACAGTATTCAAGCCATGATTTTGAAAGTTGCACAATCTGGTCTGAACTTTATTCAAATTGGCGGTACCATCGTTCTTATTCCAATTATTGCTTTCTACTTCTTATTAGATTGGGAGCGCATGTTGGATAGCATGCGTCGTCTGATTCCTCGTAAGTATGAAAAAAGTACCTTAACAATTGTTGGTGAATGTCACGAAGTACTGGGTGCCTTTGTTAAAGGACAATTTTTAGTAATGTTCTTGTTAGGCGTAGTTTATGCCATGGGACTGCAACTTATTGGGCTTGAAGTTGGCATTATCATTGGTATGATCGCTGGATTGGCAAGTATTATTCCTTATCTTGGTTTTGCAGTTGGCATTATCTCAGCAGTTATCGCTTGTTTATTCCAATTTGGTTTAGATTGGGTGCATCTTGCACTCGTACTTGTCGTTTTTATGGTTGGGCAGGCAATAGAGGGCTATATTCTACAGCCATTTCTATTGGGCGATAAAATTGGTTTATCACCAGTTGCTGTTGTATTTGCAGTTTTGGCTGGTGCGCAGTTAGCGGGTTTATTGGGTATGCTAATTGCCTTGCCTGTAGCAGCTGTTATTGTTGTTTTGCTTCGTCATGTTCGTGAAAATTACGAAAAAAGTCAGCTCTATCGGAGTGATGTCGTGGTTCTGAGTGATGCTGCGACAGGTTCAGTGACTGTTGAAACAGAGCAGATAGCAGTCGATATTGAACTCAAAAATCACGAAGTAAATTCACTGCAAGATTCTGAAATTTCGAGTAACATTGACTCATCAGATAAAAAAGATTGATAAGGCCAAAATATAGATATGCGTCAATTGCAGTTAGATATTGAACCACAACTCGATGCCCGAATTGGTGATTTTTCCGGGCCAGGTTGGGGGCATGTAATTGATGGTGTACGCCAGCTACATGCGGGACTGATGAATCGGTTCTATATCTATGGTGGTGCGGGTACAGGTAAAAGCCACTTGCTTTCTGCAATTTGTGATTCATATTTAGAAATTGGAAAATCAGCAATTCAAGTTTCATTACTTGAATTGCTTGATGCCCCAACTGAGGCGATTACATCTTTAGATCGTTATGATTTAGTAGCCTTAGACGATATAGAAGCTATAAGTGGTGTTCCACATTGGCAAAAAGCGGTTTTTCACCTGATTAATTATAATAATGAAGAAGGTGGTCAATTAGTGTTTTCATCACGCGTCGCACCAATTGAGCTGAAGTTAGAGTTACCAGATCTACAATCACGTCTTACTCAGGCTGTGAGTGTGAAAGTGCCTAACGGCAGTTTATTTGCTGATCGCCAAGCTTTAGTCAATTCTGTATTAAACCGTCGTGGCATTCATATGGATCAACAAATTGTTGATTATTTATTGGCACATGGCCCACATCAAGCGTCTATATTATTGAGATCGCTTGAGCAGCTCATACAGATGCTTAAAGGCGAAAAAACCAAGTTGAGCCATGCTAATTTAAGACAAATTTTTGCCCTCATTGATGAATATCGGTAAGCAATAAAAATTCTTGAGTAATTACTCAAGCTGTGACAAAGTACATAAAAATATTTCGATGTTGCAGGGATTTTGCAACTAGAGAATAAAAAGATAAAAAAATTTAAGGAGATGGATATGCTCAAACAGAGCATAGGCATGGGTATGCTATTGATGGCAGGCCATGCATTTAGCGCAGAAATTACCGTGACTACCACGGATGATGTCGTGAAAGATGATAAGGAATGTTCACTTCGCGAAGCAATTGAATACATTAATAAAGGAATGCCCGAAGCAGGCTATAATGGCTGTGGTGGTAAAGGTGCTATTGCATCTATATTATTGGAAAAACAAAAAACCTATAAATTAGATAAAAAAATGGTGGTGTTTCAAAAAGTATGCTGAAAAAAAGCAGGTTGGATTTTGATAAAATAGAGAAATGCGAATAACTCTAGAAATCAAGTGTCCAGCCTGCCTAAGTGACAGTATAAAGAAAAATGGCACAA
>NZ_VOYM01000044.1:0-31658 GCF_013420285.1 Acinetobacter sp. YH01019 | reverse complement strand
GCGAGGCTTTAGGAGAAGCTGCAACTTCTCCAAAAAGCTTGAAAATCATTTCAAAGCCTTTGATTTAGTGTTCTTTTATATCAATAATGGATTCGTTTAATGCCAGCATACTTTTTGAAACACCACCGATATTCCTTTAGCTGTGCCAAAAGTCATGGGCGGCACAGGCAATGGCAGTAATCCAGAACAATTATTTGCAGCGGGTTATTCAGCCTGCTTCTTAGGCGCAATGAAGTTTGTTTCTAATCGAGATAAAATTGCCATTCCTGCAGATGCTTTCGTCGAAGGTGAAGTCGGTATTGGACCAATTCCTACAGGTTTTGGTATTGAAGTCACACTACATATTCACCTTGAAGGCATGGATGCAGCAGAAGCTAAAAAATTAGTTGATGCAGCACACATTGTCTGTCCCTATTCGAATGCCACCCGAAACAATATTAATGTGACCTTAGATATTGTGACTTAAATCTAATACCAGCACAGCTTCGAACAACCTTATCCAATGTCAGTATGTTTTTAGACTCTAAATTTAAACATGCTGACAATATTCTTATCTATTACATCTCATTATTTCAGTGAAAATTTAACATGTCACTATCAGTAATTTTTACGGAAACATTTCAAAATACACACTAGCTTGCTAATATAAGAATGATTCTTATTAATATTTAAGTACATCTTTATATGTTTAAATCACTCCTACTCAGTGCACTACTATTAAGTGCTTCGTCTTTAACTTTCGCTGAATTAAAAATTTCGGAAAAAGTACGTCCTGAAATCAAATCACTGGTTAATCCTGACATTCAACGACTACCGCTCCCTCCAACGCCAGGCAACATCTCATTACCTGCATATGGTCAAGGCATAATTGGTTGGGGTACAGGCCCAGATGGTGCAGCAGCTCGCTTAGCCAATGTCACTAAAGCAGATGTAGAAAAATATAAAACTCAAGGTGTAACTTTAGACATGTTACAGGCTTGGCAAAAGTTTTATGAAAATGAAACCCGTCGAAATGCAGGTAACCCCACCGCCCCAATTCGTGCTGAACTGATGAAAAAAATTATCAGTTTATGGTAACGCTAATGTTCTAAACAGCCCGCGAAAGTGGGCTGTTTTTTTAAGATCAAACACTAAGAAACTAACTGATAAAGCATTTTTATAATTTATAAAAACGTTATATTGAGTCAATATAAATCAATCATGATAAAAAGTTCATTAATTACAGGGTTTAAAATGAAAAAAAATCTTTTCGATATTTACCATCTTTCTTGTATTTACAGCATGTAGCCAAACACCTGCTCCGGATTTTTCAGGAGAATGGAAACAAGTCCCTGAAACGGAAAGTCTGCGTAAATTAACGATTTCAAAACAAGGCGAAGACTATCAAATTAAAGATGAATTTTGGCTCAATAAAAACAATACTGAACGCACATCAAGTGCTGCTTCAGGCATCGCTGAATATGATCATGAGGTCTTAAAGTATAAAGATAGTCAGCAAATTGAATTAAAACTAACTGATCCAACACATCTCCCCCTGACGGACAAAGAATCTAATGCAGTTATTCAGTTCGAAAAAATAAACTAATCATTAAAAAAGCCTCGAAATATTTTTATTATTTCGAGGCTTTTTATCACACTTTTTTTTAGAAACTTTTATTCAGCAGCTTCATTCGTTACACGTAGCACTTCTTCAATCGTGGTCTTACCTGCAAGCACTTTACGTAAACCATCATCTCGAATAGAGCCTGCATTGGCACGTACATGATTTTCCAATTCAAATTCTGCCGCATTACTATGAATTAAACGACGCGTGTGCTCATCAATCGGTACAATTTCATAAATTGCTGTACGCCCCATAAATCCAGTGTGTGAACAATGTTCACAGCCTTTGGGCTGCGGCACTTGAACCTGTTCGGCATGTTCAATATTGGCAAATAATGATTGTTCAAATTCATCCGCATCATGCCAAGTGGCACAATGGCTACACAGCGTACGTACTAAACGCTGCGCCACCACGCCAATCAATGAGCTTGAGAGTAAGAACGGTTCAATACCCATATCTTTTAAGCGTGTCACCGCACCAATGGCTGTATTGGTATGTAGGGTTGAAAGCACCAAATGGCCTGTGAGTGATGCCTGAACTGCAATTTCCGCTGTTTCTAAATCTCGAATCTCACCAACCATCACCACATCTGGGTCCTGACGCAACATAGCTTTTAAGGCACGAGCAAAGGTCATATCCACTTTGGTATTGACTTGGGTCTGACCAATCCCTTCAAGTTGATATTCAATAGGATCTTCTGCAGTTAATATATTTTTTGAACCATCATTGAGATCAGACAGTGCCGCATACAAAGTGGTGGTTTTACCTGAACCTGTCGGCCCAGTGACCAAAATAATACCGTGTGGACGATGAACCAATTGCTTTAATCGGTCATAGTCATGTTGCATCAATCCCAAGTGAGTCATGTTCAATCGACCCGCTTGTTTATCCAATAAACGCATCACGACACGCTCACCGTAAGATGATGGTAATGTCGAAACACGTACATCAACTTCGCGCCCAGCAAGACGTAATGAAATACGACCATCCTGAGGAATACGCTTTTCTGCGATATCCAGTTTAGCCATGACTTTAATACGAGACACCAATAAAGGTGCAAGTTCACGACGCGGCTGTACAATTTCACGTAATTGACCATCGACACGTAAGCGTACTGAAAGTTTTTTCTCAAACGACTCAATATGAATATCGGATGCACCGACACGAATGGCTTCAGAGAGCAAAGCATTGATCAAACGAACAATCGGAGCATCGTCCTCTTGATCCATCAAATCTTCTGCTTCTGGAACAGAATCGGCTAGACTGAGTAAATCGGGATGATCTTCCAGGCCAGCTGCAACTTGTTGCGATTCACCCGTATCACCTGCAAAACTTGCGCTTAACAATTGGTTAAATTCTTGTTCAGTTGCCAATTGATGCTGTGCTGGATGGCCTAAATATCGACGTGCTTCTTGTAAGGCCAATAACGGTGTACTCTGACGACGTACAATAAATGCCTGATCACCCTCATATCGAAGCAAAACGCCATGCCGCTTGGCAAAACTATATGGTATTTGTAATTGTTTAAGTACTTGCATCACGCATTATAATGATGAAAAAAGTTGTTTTGAGTGTACTCTAAGCATCTGACAGCGTGAAGTCTGTTTTTAGGATTTATCAATTTAAGGGAAATGAACATTGCCATTAGAGAACGAAATCACTGAAAAAAGTAATCCAAAAATTAAATGGTGGGGTGAATATCACTTTGAACTTAATCATCCACAAAGTTGGCAATTTGGTTCTTTGCTGTTTCGTTTAACCCGTGGTATGCAAGAGTGGCGCATGGAATACCATCGTCCAACATTTCAGTTTGATTATGAACAACAGTGGCACCAAATCCACGATCCTGAATTCGGCTTTCCACAACCAGTGAAGATGGAACGTTATATGTTCCGTCAAACCCATGACAAAATTCAGATCATGCCGCGTTTGGCCGACCGTTCTGTGGTGATCAAACCTGTTGATCCTATATATATCCCTGCCGGTCAACGTGGAACCTTGTATATAAGTACACCACTTTGGATTGCAGGCTTCGTTGACCACTTAAAAGAACCGTTATTTGATCTACCGGTAATTTTACCCAAAGACACTTGGTTTGGCCCAAATCATCGTATGGGTGAAGTTTGCTATGCTACTGCTGTTGATGGTCGTACTGAATTAAAACAATTAAAGCCTCGTGCATTTCGTGCAGTAACCCCTATTGAGTTTCATAACACCAGTAATCAACAAATTCGCTTTGACCGCATGAACGTACCCGTACCTGCTTTACCCTTATTTTATAGTGAAAGTACTGGACGCTTATGGACATCGCAAATTCGTGTCGTCCATGAAAGTCATGACAAACCGCCTCGAGTGAAAATTGAAACGCGTACACCGCCACAAGCGGGTGATGTGATTTATCTACACCCACCTCGAGAGTCTGCAAATGTACTCTTTAATATGTTTGATTCATTCTTCTAAGGGCGTGATATGGCAGATTTAAGTATTTCAAAAGAGATCACCAGCAGCCTTAAAGGAATGGTGAGTAATTTAAACACCGATCGTTTAACTGAACTATTAGTTGCTGTATTACTGGCAGTTATTGGTTTTTTAATTGCACGGTTTATTTCTAATACCTTTATTCGCACTGTCGGCATGCGTTTCAACGCACACCAACAATTGGTCTGGCGTCGTGGTATTTTTTATTTTATTTTCTTAATTTTTGTTATGGCCAGTTTAAAAGAGGCTGGCTTTAAACTCAGCGTATTTTTAGGCGCAGCGGGTATTTTAACCGTGGCATTGGGTTTTGCCTCGCAGACATCAGCATCCAACCTCATCAGCGGGATGTTCTTGATTGGCGAAGGCTCATTTGAAGTTGGCGATACCATTCAACTGACCTTAATTCGCGGCCATACCATTGAAGGTGAAGTGATTTCCATTGATCTTCTTTCCGTCAAATTATTAACGCAAGATAATGTTTATGTGCGTCTACCGAATGAACAGTTAATACGAGCCCCAGTACACAATTTGTCGAAGTTTCCAATTCGACGAATTCCGATTACTCTCGCGATTAATTTCCATGAAGACATTATTAAAGTACGTGAAGTGCTTTTAGATGCCGTCAATAAATACCCTTTAGTATTGGCCGATCCAAAACCCGCAGTCACTGTAACAGCCTTTCGCGAATCATCAATTGAACTATTATTTGCGATTTGGTGTAAACGCGAAAACTTTTTACAAGTACGTGATGAAATGCAGGAACGAATTCGTAATGCATTTGTCGACAATAAGATTGAAATCCCAGTCCCTAAAATGGGCTTTGTCGATCATCCTCTTTCGACGCAAGCAGTTGATGCTGATATCGATCAATATTCCAATGCACAAGACATTAAACGTGAGCCAAATTTAAAGTAACCAACATTTTTATCTTTAAGCTTGGCCATATCGACCAAATAAAAAAGCCCTAATGCTTATACCATTAGGGCTTTTTTAAATTCAGATATTATTTTTTGACAGACTGACTTGATATCTGAGTATTATCATTCGGCATCGGTGCAATATATGCGATCAATAGCATGGCAAAGCCTGCCGCCATAAAAGAAATCACGCGCATTAAGGTGCCGACATGCGACAAATCGAGTAAGACTAATTTTAAAGTCACTAAAACCAAAATGCTGCCACCCAATAACCAAACTGGTCTCAATAGACGCTGACTGGCAAAACGCATACTAATAAGCGCCAAACTGACCCAAAGTACAGTAAAACTCAGCTGCACCGTGGCATCTGTCCAAATATCCAAGCTGTTATACGGGGTATCCAAATATATATGCAGCGCACGTAACATCACGTAGCTACTTAACCACAATAATCCCAATACACTGAGTATCGCCGCCCAACTTCGATCTAACCCAGCCTTAAGTTGTTGATTCAGCATCCATAAAAATGCCGCTAATAGCATTAAACTGATCACATCAAAGGGATTGAAGATTGGTAATACATAGCCCATAAAGGCTTGCTGACTATAGAGTTGTGAACAAATAATCCAAGCCAAACTTAAAAGCAAGCTACTGCGAGCCTGCCAAAACATTTTCCAGACATGTTCTTTGGCTTGCCAATAACACCATGCACAAAAGAGTAGCGGTAAAATCACGACACTGATGTATGGCATCGTTGAAAGAAGCGTCAAACTCGTCCAAGCCAAACTGGTTAAAACACCTAAGCTCACCCACTCTTTTTCTTCACGCACGCCTAAAAGCGGGCGCAGCCAAAGCACAGTCAATAACAGCCCCGCCAATGCAAAATAAACTTGCTCTGACACCGAATGCCAAAGCAATTGTCCTTGCTGACTGACTGAAACCACTTGATAAAATGCCATCGCATAAACTGGAATCAACCCCGTCCATTTGATGAGAGACCAACTCCATCCCGCTTGACGAAACAGCAAGAACTCATTCATCAAGGTATAAATCAGTGCCACAAACAACAAGCAAATCGCAAGTTGATACGAGCTATGCAAAGCATCCAGTAACAACACCATCAGCATTACCGTTGCTGAAAGCATTTGTAAACATTGAAATGCAATACTTGAACTAGAAAGCTGCCGATGAAAAGATGGCACTGCATGCGTTACGATAATCGCAGCCAAATAACTGAGACAGATGCCCCAATAGATTTCAGTTGGGAAACGTTGTAGCTCAATCACATAATATAAACTTGAGCAGCCTGCCATGACCAAAAGTGCCATGCCGAGATAGCGACTAATCGTCGACTGGCGGTACAGGGCAAAAATAAAGATCAGTGCGCCTTCCACGGCCCACCCCACTACACTCCATTGCTCAGGCAATAAAATCGGTGGTATCAGTGCTAAGAAAATTAAAGTGAGGCTGAGATAACTTTGCGCAATCACCTGAACGGTTTGACTCCGTTTACTCCATATATATAAAGCCGCAAAGACCGCAGCAAACAATAAGCTCAAACCTGCTTGCCATGTTGTTTCTTCAAAATACATCAAATACAAAGCCAAATATGCGACAACTGGTGCAGCAAAAATTAAGGCAATATCTAATGCAGGTTGATATTTAAAAGACGTCTCTTCCTGACTTTGCAATTGACTAAAACGGAACCCTAACCAAATAAAGATTGCCGCATGAGCTACTACCAACACGCTTAGGGTATTTCGTTCAGTGTTATAGCCGTGGTAAAAGGCATAACTCCCACCAATCAATGCCGTCATTAAAAAAGCGATTTGATTTAAATATTTCCACGGTCTTAAGCTACTCAATACCGCAACTGCGATATTGATCGCCAGATAATAAACAATCAACTCCGTCGCAGTGGCATCATGTACCGGCAAAGTAAATGGAGCAATGTAGGCAATCAACATTGCCATAATGGCTAATTCCACTGACTGCTGCTTCAAACTCAGCCAAATCGTCAGCAGCATAATCGCAATGAAGGCTCCACTGACAAGGCTAAAGCTCGCTATGACCAAATTGTAGTAAGCAAAAAATAGCGTCAGAAATAGTGCTGCCAGTCCTACCCCTTCCAAGGCCAAAGCGAAACTGCGGTTTTTCGGCTGCATCCAATAGCCAAGGACGACCACCACAGCACTGACGGCACTGACAATCAATAATTTGATAGCTAAACTTAATTGCCAATGTTCAGTGGCAAAACGTAATAAAAGCACTACACCAATAATCAAGACAACAACGGCAACTTTTAAAACAGGATTACCCTGAAATAACCACTGTTGAATTTGTGTAGAAAGATTAGGCGCTGCTGTGGATGTTGATGCCTGCTTGGAGTTATTGATCTGTTGATTTTGATGCTTGGCGGCACTGTCAGATGGTATTACCACCGACTGTGTTGTATTTGTTATTTCAGAATCATTGAAAGCTGCGGGATTTAAAGTTTCCGAATTCAAATCCAGCTGATTTGATGTTGGGTTAAGTGTTTGAGATTTAATTTGAGTATCAACAAGCTGAGTTACACGATGTTGTAAAGCATTCAGTTGCCGTTCTAAGCGTTTCAACCAACGTAAAAAGAAATACACCCACAAACTAATGCCTAAAGCGACCAGATAACTCAGCTCAAGCAGCAAACCAACCACTGTAATGATCGAAGCAATATAGAGCGGAATTTTAGACGTTGTCTTAATGGGCTGCAATTTTGCGCCAATCGTTTCTGCACCATGTTGCAAGTCATCGATATAATTCATCACACTGAGCATAAAGCCCGCACCACAGATGTAGCTCAACAAGCGAACATCAAAAAACCACGCTGCAATCCCTACCATAATGAGCAACAGCAACCAAATCATTTTTATTTCATTATTCTGTTTCAGCATACCTGCTTTCGTCATGATCCTGAATCCTTTGATGATACATGAGCCTGACAGATGCTCCGAACATATTCATCAGTTATTCGGTAAGTTGCATATACAATCTTGACTCAGCGTACAGGCAAAAAATCACGTACAATGAGAGTGTTTTCAGGATTAGGAAATTATCAATGCCACCATTTGTCTTGGTCGATGGCTCATACTTTTTATTTCGTGCGTACCATGCACTGCCACCATTAACCACTTCAACCGGTTTACACACCAATGCAATCCGTGGTGCCATTTCTGCCATCCAAAAATTAATGCGTCGTATACAACCGACGCATATGGCAGTTATTTTCGATACGCCTGAACCGACTTTTCGTCACGAACTGTCACCGATCTATAAAGGTGACCGTCCTGCGATGCCGGAAGAATTATCACAACAAATTCCATATCTTCACGCTTTAATTCGTGCACTGGGCATTCCCCTGCACATGCTACCGGGCGCCGAAGCCGATGACATTATCGGTACATTAGCCAAGCGCGCTGAAGCGGCGGGCCATCAAGTCTTGATTTCGACTGGTGACAAAGACATGGCGCAGTTGGTCACTGAACGAGTCACACTTGAAGATAGCTTCAAAGACAAACCGATGGATGTACAAGGTGTTTTTGATAAATTTGGTGTATGGCCAAATCAAATCATTGACTACTTAACCCTAATGGGCGACGCCTCTGACGGCATTATGGGTGTGCCGGGTGTCGGTGCAAAAACTGCGGCGAAACTATTAACAGAATACGGCTCAATTGGTGGCATTTTAGAAAATGTTGACAAAATTAAAGGTAAAGTCGGTCAAAACATTAAAGAACATGCTGACGGCATTGCGCTCGATCATCAACTTGCAAGCATTGTTTGCGATCTAGATATGGGCTTGAAATACGAAGATCTGAAACTAGCTGATCCAAATATTGCGGCACTACGTGATTTATATACTGAACTGGAATTCCGTAATCAACTGCAATCACTTGATCACCCCAACAATCCGAATGGCGCGACCTATAAACAAGCCGCTAAAGCCATCAGCTCGACAGCGACTGTAGCGAATGCACCTGAAGTTGAAGATCAGGCAGATAAAACCAGTGTCGATGATCAACTCGGTGAAGCACGCTATCATACAGTCCTCAACCAAGAAGATTGGGATATTTTATTCAAACGCCTGAGCACTGAAAAACGTTTTGCCTTTGATACAGAAACCACGAGTCTTGATTATCGCGTAGCGAAAATTGTAGGTTTCTCTGTGGCAATCGATGCACATGATGCCTATTACGTACCGCTTGCGCATGACTATGAAGGTGCACCACAACAACTAGATCGCGACACGATTTTAAATCAGATCAAGCCTTTACTCGAAGATGACAGCGTTAAAAAAATTGGTCACCATCTTAAATATGATGCACACGTATTAGAAAATCATGGCATTCATTTGGCAGGTTGGTATTTCGATACCATGTTGGCGTCTTATGTATTGAACTCTGTAGCAACACGTCATGGTATGGATGATGTCGCACGTTTATATCTCAGTCATTTGACCACAACTTTTGAACAAGTGGCTGGTAAAGGTGCGAAGCAAAAAACCTTTAACCAAATTGAACTGGAAACTGCTGCACACTATGCTGCTGAAGATGCGCATGTGACTTACCGTTTGTATGAAGTTTTGGATAAAAAATTACAAGCTCATCCTGAACTAATCAATATTTTACATAATATTGAAATGCCCGTTGCACGTGTACTCACATCAATGGAAGAAAATGGGATTGAATTGGACATGGATTTCCTTGACCAATTGGGCGTGGAATTCGCCAATACTATTCAAAATCTTGAATCAGAAATTGTTGATATTGCTGGACAAAGTTTTAATGTCAGCTCGCCTAAACAAGTGGGCGAAATCCTGTTTGATAAATTGGGCTTAAAAGGCGGCAAGAAAACTTCTACCGGTCAATACAGTACCAGTGAAAGTGTCTTAGAAAAAATTGATCATCCAATTACAGATTTGATTTTGGAATATCGCGGTTTATCAAAGCTGAAAAGTACTTATACCGATGGTTTGTTGAAACAAGTAAATAATGATACGCATCGCGTGCATACCAGCTATCACCAAGCTTTAACTGCAACAGGTCGTTTATCATCTACCGATCCAAACTTACAGAACATTCCTGTGCGTGAAGATATTGGCCGTCAAATCCGTAAAGCTTTTATTGCCCCTGAAGGTCGTATATTACTGGCTGCCGATTATTCGCAAATTGAACTGCGTTTAATGGCGCATTTCTCACAAGACCATGCATTGGTAGATGCGTTCAACCATGGGCAAGATGTACATAAACGTACCGCGGCTGAAGTATTAGGCATTCCACTTGATGAAGTGACCAGCAATCAACGTCGTCAAGCCAAAGCCGTGAACTTCGGTCTACTCTATGGTATGTCTGAATTTGGCTTAACACGTCAGCTTGGTTTTAGCCGTGAAGAATCACGTAGCTATATTGGTAAATATTTTCAGCGCTATCCAGGTGTTTTGGAATATATGGAACGCACCCGCCAAGTCGCACGTGAACAAGGTTTTGTTGAAACTATTTTAGGTCGTCGTCTGTATACACCAGACATTATGGCGAGCAACAAAATGGTCAAACAAGGTGCTGAACGTGCAGCAATTAATGCGCCATTACAAGGCTCAGCAGCGGATATCATTAAACTTGCAATGATTGCTGTCGATAAAATTCTACCGAAAGATCAAGCCAAAATGCTGCTCCAAGTACACGATGAATTGGTCTTTGAAGTGGAAGAATCCATTGCCGATGAACTTGCCGCAAAACTGACTGAAGTGATGCAATCTGTCTTAAAAATTTCCGTTCCACTGATTGTAGAAGTGGGCAAAGGCAATAATTGGGACGAAGCACATTAAGCTCAAAATTCCCTCTCCTCTCAGGAGAGGGTTAGGGAGAGGTGGAAAATTCAACTCATCTTTACTGAGCAGCAAAATTTGAAGCCATAAAAAAGGACGCCTCAGCGTCCTTTTTTATATTTATTCGATTAAAGGCCCGTTAAAAGGGTAATCGCCACTTGCTTCATGATAGTTTCAGCAACCAATAGTGCGAGAATCGCAAAGATGGGTGAAAGATCAATCATACCCATATTCGGTAAAATACGACGGAATGGTGCTAGTAAAGGTTCAGCCAACTCTTGAACAACTTCAATATAAGGCGAGCGTGACTGACTAAACATCACCACCCAACTCAAAATAATAGATGCAAAAATTAAGTAACGACAGAAACGGATCAAATCCTGAATCATCGTCACAAAGGTCATAATAATCAGATGAAACGGACTATTGACCGCCACACCGGATAGATACATTAGACCAAACATTTTCAGCAAATACAGAATCACCACCAACACTAAGGCCGCAGTATTAACCCGCCCTTTTGCCAAAGTGGGGAAAATTCGGCTAAAGATATCAACAATTTTTGTTGCTTTCGCTGTAGCCAAAACCACAGGGTTATATGGACTGACCGCAGCAAGCTGCATTAAAAAACGGAAAAATACGAGCAAAATTGCAACGTTAATAATGATTCCAAAAATTTGAGCAGAGCCCATACTTGAACTTTCCTAAATCAAATCGAATTATTTGGTGCTTTCGCTTAACTCTTGTGCCAACTCTTGACTACGTTTTTGTGCAGCAGCCAACGCAGTTTGAATATTTTGAGAAATCTGCGCGCGATCAAAAACCTCTAGCGCAGCTTGAGTCGTACCATTCGGTGACGTAACATTTTTACGCAGTTCTGCTGGGCTGTTTGCACTGGTAATGGCCATTTGTGCAGCACCTAAAGCCGTTTGTAAGGTCAAGGCCGTCGCGACTTTTTCATCCAAGCCCATGTTTTTACCGGCGCGAATCATACTTTCCATCATATAGAAGAAATAAGCAGGACCAGAACCTGAAACAGCTGTTACAGCATCAATCTGTGCTTCAGAGTTTACCCAAAGTGTTAAACCAGTAGAAGCCAAAACTTGACTTGCCAATTCACGGTCTTCGGTTGAAACAGCTGCGCCTGCATACAAACCATGTGCACCAGTTTGTACTAAAGCTGGGGTATTTGGCATTACACGCACAATACGGTCTGTTTCCAACAATTGAGCAATCGTTGCAATTTCCGCACCAGCAACAATTGAAATCACCAACTTACCTGCGAGTAGACCTTTTAATGGCGCTAAAACACTCGCCAACACTTGAGGCTTTACAGCAAACAAAACGATGTCAGCATCACGAATCGCAGCAAGATTGTCATCTGTTACATGTAAATCTTTTTCAGCCAAAAGTGCACGTACTTTTTCTACCGGATCTGAAACTGTAATACGTGTTGTCGGGACACCACGCGCAATCAGGCCACCAATTAATGCCTGTGCCATGTTACCGCCACCAATGAAACTGATATTACAATTTAAAATTGCGCTCATGATTGAAGATCCGATATTGCTGTTTTAGCGTTAAGAGATAAAGTTGGTAACCAGCCTGATTTTGTACAGTAATCCGACTGCGCTAACCAAAAGCCCTGAGGCGTAAAGACACCTAGCATAACATTATCTCGGCTTAATATTTGAATAGTATGACGCTGCCACGGAAAAATTTGCGCCTGCTGTATGGCTTTTTTCAGTGGCCAACTTCCGACACGACCATATAAATGGATTTTTTCCCCGCCAAGGCGTGGACTCAGTGTGAGGGGTTGATTCAACAATTTCGTTGAAAGCCCCATCGGGGAAGATTGAATTTGAAAACTTCCTGAGGCTAACGCTACGCTCTGCCCCATTTGAAAACTCAAAACAACAGATTTATTTTTAAGAGGTGATACTAAATAATCCGCTTTGGCCACACGATGAAGTTGCTGCTGAAAACGTACATAGTAAAAACCATTCCAGTGTAATGCTGCCTGCGAATCTTTTCGTGAAGCAATCACTTCCGTCATCAGTCGCTGTACCATATCAAAACTCGGGCGATACTGACTTCGGCCTTTCATCCAACTCGATAAAAGCTGACGTTGTCTTGGCGCTGTGAGTTGCTGTAAAGCATCAAGATTTAAAAGTTCTGCCGAACCACATTGTTTTAAATCATCATTTAAGACTTGCTGCAAAATTTCATCTGCATCTTGCATCAAATAACTGGTACGGCTCAGTGTCTGTTGCATTTTAGGAAAACGAGAACTGAGTACTGGCCACAATATTTCACGACTCCATGCACGGTCATATTCGGTGTCAAAGTTAGTGCTGTCTTGAATATTTTGCACATCAAGCTGCCCTGCCCATTGGCAAATTTGCTCATGAGATAGATCTAATAATGGCCGCCAAATGGTTAAATCATCACGTCTATCTAGCTTTTTCATGGCTGATAGACCCTGCACGCCAGCACCAGAAAGCAGGCGCAACATTAATGTTTCGGCTTGATCTTGCTGATGATGTCCCAAGACTAAAATATCTTGAGGATTCAAATGCTGCTGAAAAGCTTGATAGCGTGCAGCTCTGGCTTGATTTTCAAGATTACCATCTTCAACCTGAACCTTTTGAATAATGCATGGAATATTCAGCAGTTGGCATTGCTTCTGAACAAAGCCGCCCCATGCTGAACTAACATCTTGAAGTTGATGATCGATATAGACTGCCCGAATTTTATCAGGGCATAAAAACGACATAAGATGCAGTAGCAACATGGAATCCATGCCACCACTACATCCTATTAAAAACGTGCTGTGTTCAGGCAGTGCCTGAATTTGACTTAAGCAGTCAGCCCTAAATTGTCGCTGCCAAACTTCATTAAACGCTGATAACGCGCTTCGCATCGTTCGTTTGCATCCATCGGTTGCAATTCTTCCAGAGCCTGCTTCAATACGACTTTTAAATCCTGCATCACTTTTTCAGGGTTTAAATGTGCGCCTTCAGCTTCGTCCACCACATATTCCACAATACCGATTTTTTGTAATTTGTCGGCAGTTAACGCTAATGCTTCACTTGCTTGTTCCGCTTTTTCAGCAGTTTTCCACAAAATAGAGGCACAGCCTTCAGGTGAAATCACAGAATAAATACTATGAGATAGCATGATTACACGGTCAGCAACACCAATACCCAATGCGCCACCTGAACCACCTTCACCCAATACCGTTGCAACAACAGGTACTTTTAAAGATGAAAGTTGTGCCAAACTGGTCGCAATCGCTTCTGCTTGACCACGCTCTTCTGCACCTACACCTGGGTATGCGCCCATAGTATCAATAAAAGTAAACACCGGTAGATTAAAACGTTCCGCCATATTCATTAAGCGCTGCGCTTTACGGTAGCCTTCAGGATTACTCATACCGAAGTTGTGCTGTAATTTTTCACGGGTACTGCGACCACGGTGCTGACCTACGATCATGACTGGTTGACCATCTAGACGAGCCAAACCGCCTATCATCGCACCATCATCACCAAAGAGGCGATCACCATGCAAAGCATCGAACTCTGTAAAAATTTCGCCAACATAATCCAAAAACTGCGGACGTTCAGGATGACGTGCGATCTGAACCGTAGTCCAGGCTTTAGATTGAGCTGCTTTATTTTTCATAGGTCGATCATTATCCCTAACTTAACTATCTGTTAATTGATAAATTGTTCCGACTGAATATTCAATTCAATGTCCCAATGTTTAAATTGCAGCTGCTCATCATGCAAGTCCGCAACCAACAAAGGCCACTGTTTGGCATCACCAGAAACACTTAGTTGCCATTGTTGCGCATTGTCCACGCTCAATTCAATGGCAGGAAGCATCTCATCGCTACGACTATGATTCAGTAAAACTGCTAAACGAAGCAATAGACATAAGTACACAAGTTTGTTACCACCGACTTTCATCACATCGACACGTGCATCACCACGTAACTTACGGCGATGGTGTGCAACCAAATGTGACAAATGGTTTTGATCAATTTGTGAAAAACCTGGAATGTCTGAATGCTGTAACAAATATGCACCATGACGATGATAGCCACTATGACTAATCGCCAAACCAATCTCATGTAAATAAGCTGCGCGGCGCAGTAAATCACTGTCATCACTGGTTAAGTTCAAAGCAGTAGCGACACCATTAAACAGTTGCTGTGCCGTATTCACCACGCGTTCAGCTTGTTTAGTATCTGCATTATAGCGACCCATTAATGCATGCACAGAACGATCACGAATATCTTCATGTTGGAAGCGCCCCAAAAGGTCATACATCACACCTTCACGTAATGCACCATCGGAGTAAACCAATTTATCAATACCTAATACATCAAACACTGCATACAAAATGGCAATCCCTGCTGGCAAAACTGCTCGACGATCTTCTTTTAGACCTTCGAACTCCATTTCACTGACATGTTTGTATTTGAGTAATTTATCTTTGAGTTTAAATAAGCCGTCGCGGGTCAATTCTTCTTGGTCATTGCTCCAACCCATGTTGACACAAATCTGACGACAAGCCTTAATAGTACCGCTTGAACCCACAACGGTATCCCAACCTGCTGCCTTGTAGGTATTGGCAATACCTGCAATTTCTTTACGCGCTGCATTCACTGCACGATCAAAGCTTTTCAGGCTAATTTCACCATCCACAAAAAAGGCTTTAGTAAATGCTACACAGCCCATCTGAACAGATTCAGTGTGAATCGGCTCAAATTCCTCACCGATAATCAGTTCAGTTGAACCACCACCAATATCAATTACCAATCGACGACCACTATTTGCCATCGTGTGAGAAACACCTAAATAAATCAGACGTGCTTCTTCACGTCCAGCAATAATTTCAATTGGTTTTGGTAAGATTTCAGCGGCTTTTTGAATAAATTCATGACCATTCTTGGCTTGTCGCAAAGCATTGGTGGCCACAATACGTAAACGATTGGCTTGAACAGGACTCAAACGCCCAACAAATCGTGCTAAACATGCCAAACCACGTTGCTGAGCTGCCTCTGTTAAATTCTTATTTTCATCGAGACCAGCTGCAAGTTGAACTTTTTCTGACATTGATGCAACTTTTTTAACTTCCCCATGATCGACACGTGCAATGGCTAAGTGGAAGCTGTTCGACCCCATATCGATGGCAGCAAGTAATTCTTCATCAATTAAAAAATCAGACATTATTTGAAAAGACCTGTTCAGAATTGCACTTAGATTAATTCACATACATGCAATTTAAAAGCCATTTGTGCTATTCAACATCGGATCTTCATAATTTTTCGCGTATCACGCCATAGCAATACACGATCATCGGCATCGTGATCATCCATTAGACAAACTCACCATTCAGGTTGAAAATTTACATAACCCCCTACATTGTTATAGTTGGCTATGTAATACTTATAAGTATAGAGTCAACTTAAAAATTAATTCCGGAGCAAAATCCATGTCTGGCAATATCGTAAACACGACTGATGCAAACTTCCAAACTGACGTATTAGAGTCAGATACTCCTGTTCTTGTAGACTTCTGGGCTGGCTGGTGTGCTCCTTGTAAAGCTATCGCGCCTGTACTTGAAGTACTTTCTACAGAATTTGAAGGCAAAGTAAAAATCGTAAAAGTGGATGTAACTTCTTGTGAACAAACAGCCGTGAACTACAACATCCGTAACATTCCGGCTTTATTGATGTTCAAAAATGGTGAAGTTGTTGCGACTCAAGTGGGTGCTGCGCCAAAATCAAAATTAACAGCTTTCATTGAAGAAAATATCTAATATTTTCTCTAAGATAAAGCATAAAAATACGCTGTCTGATGCAGCGTATTTTTTTTGTCGATAAATTGACAAATCCTTGATTCTCTCTTATATTGCTTAGTCAAGAAATAAAGGATCTCAAATCCTGTCATTTTCTTACAACACACAACACATAAAATGCCGCTCGGCAACAGAATTGTTTTTCACATATCTCTTCAAATAACGAATCAGATCTCTGAATTGTTTTGTGCAAATCAATTGCTATCGTTTATTGCGTGATTGCGGCAAATTGTTGCTCCCTTTTCCAACTGTACCTCAGAATTTTAGATTCTATCTGATCACCTATGAACTTAACCGAACTTAAGAAAAAACCGATTGGCGAACTCATCAAGATTGCCGAGTTTATGGGCCTCGAAGGAATGGCTCGTAACCGTAAGCAAGACATTATTTTTGCCATCTTAAAGCGCCATGCGATGAACGGCGAAGAGATTTTTGGTGATGGCGTTCTAGAAATTCTGTCGGACGGCTTTGGTTTCTTACGCTCTGCAGCGGGTTCTTACCTAGCCGGCCCTGACGATATCTATGTGAGTCCATCACAAATCCGTCGCTTTAACTTACGCACAGGTGACACAATTACCGGTACGATTCGCCCACCAAAAGAAGGCGAACGTTATTTTGCACTATTAAAAGTTAATCAAATTAACTACGACACACCTGAAAATTCACGCAACAAGATCCTTTTCGAAAACTTAACGCCTTTATTCCCGACTGAACAATTGGTTATGGAATTAGGTAATGGTACGACTGAAGATTTAACTGCTCGTGTGGTTGACTTGGTTGCACCGATTGGTAAAGGCCAACGTTCAATTATTGTTGCACCGCCAAAAGCGGGTAAAACAATGTTGCTGCAAAACATTGCGCAATCGATTGTTCGTAACAACCCTGAATGTTTCTTGATTGTCCTTCTTATTGACGAACGTCCTGAAGAAGTGACTGAAATGGAACGTACTGTTCGCGGCGAAGTCGTTGCATCAACATTTGATGAATCTCCAGCGCGTCACGTTCAAGTCGCTGAAATGGTGATTGAAAAAGCAAAACGTCTAGTTGAACACAAGAAAGATGTCGTGATTCTACTTGACTCAATTACCCGTCTTGCCCGTGCTTACAACACTGTGATCCCATCATCAGGTAAAGTATTAACGGGTGGTGTGGATGCTCATGCCTTAGAACGTCCAAAACGTTTCTTCGGTGCTGCACGTAATATCGAAGAAGGCGGTTCACTGACTATTATTTCAACTGCTTTAATCGAAACTGGCAGTAAAATGGATGAAGTGATTTACGAAGAATTCAAAGGTACAGGTAACCAAGAGATTACGCTTGACCGTCGCATTGCAGAAAAACGTGTGTTCCCTGCGATGAACATCAAGAAATCTGGTACTCGTCGTGAAGAACGCCTAATGTCTGAAGACAATCTACGTAAAGTGTGGATCTTACGTAAACTGCTTCATACTCAAGATGAACTTGCGGCAATGGAATTCTTGCTTGATCGCATGAAAGAAACCAAAACCAATGATGATTTCTTTGATCAAATGAAACGCAAAGCATCAAACTAAGTTTGATGCTTTGAAAAGAAGGCCATCTATAACGATGGCCTTTTTATTTGGTTGACTTTATTTACACAATAAAACAATCGAATTGCAATCATGTAAACTTATTTTCAAGTTGATGATTTTGAAAATATTATGAGAGAAAACCCTAGTGTTTTTAGGGTGTTATTTAGCATTTCTCCAATATAAATCTTTTTTTGATTGTTATTTTCTGTTAAAAACTCCACGAATTTCATGCTTTTTTGACTGATTTTTCAAACTTCCCAGTAGCATTTAAAAAGGTGCAGTGATAGCATACTCGCAGACCAGTTAGGCTGCTCTGCATTGTTCATACCTAATAAAAATTAGGCATAATAAAAGCACATAACAGACTAACGCAGGTTATTTTTTAATCTCAAATTTAGAGAGTGATGCCATGTTATTCAAAAAAATCGCTATTGCTGCTGCAGTTGCTACTACTTTAGCTTTCGTTGGTTGTGCTAAAAAAACTGAAGAAGCTGCTCCTGCTGCTGCATCTGAAGCTGCTGCTTCTGAAGTAGTTGCTGCATCTGACGCTGCTGTAGTAGAAGCTGAAGCTGCTGCTTCTGAAGCTACTGTTGCTGCTTCTGAAGCTACTGTTGCTGCTTCTGAAGCTACTGCTGCTGCTTCTGAAGTTGCTGCTCAATAATCTATACGATTATTCAGTACAAAAAGAGAGCCCTTTGGCTCTCTTTTTTATTGCCTATACTATTGTTAAAAATATCAAATCACAGAATAACGAAGCCTAGATATTTACTCGCATTGCTCACAAAATTTATTTTTTCTTTCTGTGTTTCTTAAAGAGAGTGCTAGATTTTATAACGTTAAACAATCTCAGACATAATCCTTAAGCAGAGTTTTATAACACCTATCTGTAACTCCCATCCAATATCGTTGCAACATAAAAATAATGAACTCATCATAAAACCATGCGCTATCGACTTGGGTTAATCATCCCATAATTTTAGGCAAAAAAAAGCAGATCAATCGATCTGCTCTGTTCCTACGCGTTGACGGAATTTTTGTCCCGCACGGAAGGTAACTACACGACGGGCAGAAATCGGAATTTCTTCACCCGTTTTCGGGTTACGGCCTGGGCGTTGACGTTTGTCACGCAACTCGAAGTTACCGAAACCAGAGAGTTTAACTTGTTCCCCAGAGATTAGCGCTTGGCTAATCTCATCGAAGAATAACTCGACCATTTGTTTTGCTTCACGACGGTTTAAACTCGTGAGCTCACTTAAATGATCAGCCATTTCTGCTTTTGTTAATGCTGTCATGAAGCCCTCAATGTCGCATGGTAAGTGTTTTCCAACACCTGAAGTATGTTATCCATACCGGATTTAATTTCAGCATCTTCAAGTGTACGTGTTGGATGTTGCCATTGAATTGCAAACGCTAAAGAACGCTTACCCTCCTCGACGCCTTGACCAGTGTACACATCGAACAACCAAACTGCGTCTAAAAGCTCGCCGCCAGTTTTTTCGATAAGTTGCTGAATTTCACTAACATTAATCTTATCACTAATTAAAAGCGCAATATCACGTCGAACCGACGGAAAACGTGATAATTCTGTAAAATTAGATACATAAGTTTGCAAAACAGCCGATTGATCAAACTCAGCAACCCAAGTTGTCGATAAATCCAGCTCATCTTCTAAAGATGGATGTAAACGACCAAAGTAACCAATAGACTGACCATCAACCAAAATTTCAGCAGATTGTCCCGGATGCAACCAAGCACGTTCTGAACGTATATACTCAACATTTAAACGTGCTGAATTTAAAATTTCTTCAACATCACCTTTAAAGTCAAAGAAATCCATTGCTTGTGCTTTACCATGCCAAGATTCAGTGGTACGTGAACCTGTTGCAATTAAAGCAAACATTGGAATCTGTTTAAGATCATGGATGCTGCTCGCACCTTGATAATCAAAACGTAAACCTAATTCATAAAAACGTACACGACTTTGTTGACGGTTAACGTTGTACTGAACGCAAGGAATCAAGCTTGATAACAAAGTCGAACGCATGACCGCAAGATCGCTAGAAATTGGGTTTGCAAGTGCTAATGGTTGACCTTGTGGATTCAATTGCTTTTCAAGTTTTGCATCAGCAAAGCTGAAGCTGATCGCTTCTTGATAACCTAAAGCGACTGCTGTTTGACGAAGTTGTACTAATTCAAATTGATCTTGGTATTTAGCTAATTTCACATCAATCACAGGCAAGCTGATTTGAATATTGTCATAACCGTGAATACGCGCTACTTCTTCAATCAAGTCTTGGTAAATCGTCATGTCAAAACGATGTGATGGTGGAACTACTGTCCACTCACCTTCTGCTTTAACAGTCACATTACAACCTAAACGTGTTAATGCATCCGTAATAAACGCACTTTCAATGCTGTAACCAAGTAATTGATCAACTTGTGCTTGATTCAATTCAATCGCTTCACGTTTTGGCAATAATTCTGCTTTTTCTGCAACGGTAATTGGACCAAACTCACCACCTGCAAGCTCAGCAATTAACTGAGATGCACGATGCATTGCAGTCATCGGCAACTCAAAATCTACACCACGTTCATAACGTTGAGATGCATCGGTATGTAAGCCAAAGCTACGTGCACGACCCGCAACATACAGTTGATCAAAGAAAGCTGATTCTAAGAAAATCTCAGTGGTATTGTCAGAGACTGCAGAAGACAAGCCACCCATAATACCCGCAATGGCTAGTGCTTTTTGATCATCCGCAATCACCATCACGTTTTCAGAAAGCTCAACTTCTTGTTCATTTAACAAGGTCAGTTTTTCTGCAGCTGTCGCTTGGCGTACACGAACCGCACCATCAACTTTACCACCATCAAATGCATGTAAAGGCTGACCGAGTTCCATCAATACATAGTTGGTAATATCGACCAAAATACTGTGTTGACGAATACCTGAACGTGCTAATGCACGTTCCATCCATTCTGGTGTTGGTGCTTTGGTATTGACGTTTTTGATGACACGACCTAAGTAACGTGGGCAACCATCAGTTTCAACAACAACTTTCTTCTCATCAGTAATTGTTGCAGCAACTTCTTTAATTTCAGGGGCAGTTACAGGAAGTTGATTGATCACTCCAATTTCACGTGCAATACCACGAATGCTGAAACAGTCTCCACGGTTTGGTGTAATACTGATATCAATGACATTGTCATCAAGATCTAAATATTCACGGATATTTACACCAACAGGCGCATCAGCAGGAAGCTCTAATAGACCATCGATTTTGTCTTCAAGATCGATTTCTGACGCACCACAAAGCATGCCTTGTGATTCAATACCACGAAGTTTGCCTTTTTTGATTTTGAAATCACCTGGAAGTACTGCACCAATCGTAGCAACCGGTGCTTTCATGCCTGCACGAACATTTGGTGCACCACATACAATTTGTAAAGGTTCAGCTGTACCAATATTTACTGTCGTTACACGTAAACGATCAGCATCGGGATGCTGCTCTACAGTCAAAACCTCGCCAACAACAACGCCTGTAAATGCTTTTGCTGCTGGTGCAAGTTCGTCTACTTCTAGACCTAACATGGTCAATTGGTCAGATAAAGTATCGCTATCAATGGCTGGATTCACCCACGTGCGTAACCAATTTTCGCTAATTTTCATTTCGTTAAAAACCTATTAATTCTAAATTTCTAATCCCCCTCTAACTCCTCCTTTAATAAAGGGGGAGAACCACTCGAGTATTTGCTTCGAGAAGTCCCTCTCCTTTTATAAAGGAGAGGTTAGGAGAGGATTAATAAAAAATCTGTTTAAGCAAATTGGCGTAAGAAACGCACATCGTTTTGGTAGAACATACGTAAGTCATTAATGCCATAACGTAACATTGCAAAACGTTCTACACCTAAACCAAAGGCAAAGCCTTTATATTTGTCAGGATCGATACCCGCTGAACGCAATACATTAGGATGCACCATACCGCAGCCCAATACTTCTAACCATTTACCGCGCTCATCCATAATATCCACTTCAGCACTTGGCTCAGTGAATGGGAAATAAGATGGACGAAAACGTACTTTAAGATCTTTTTCAAAGAATTCGTTAAGCAGGTTCACTAACAAACCTTTTAACTCAGCAAAGCTCGTATTCTCTGCAACGTATAAACCTTCAATTTGGTGGAACATTGGTGAATGCGTTTGGTCTGAGTCACAGCGGTATACACGGCCTGGGCAGACAATACGAATTGGAGGCTGCTGAGTTTCCATTGTACGGATCTGCACACCTGAAGTATGCGTACGTAACAAATGGTTCACATCAAAATAGAAAGTATCGTGCATAGCACGTGCAGGATGGTGGCCTGGAATATTCAATGCTTCAAAGTTGTGATAATCATCTTCAACTTCAGGGCCAGTCGCAACGGTAAAACCTGATTTCGTAAAGAATTGGCAAATACGTTCTTGTACTTGAGTGACAGGGTGAATGCTACCCACCGTTTGACCACGGCCAGGTAATGAAATATCAATCGTTTCGCTAGCAAGCTTTTGTTCTAATGCAGCTTTTTGTAATTCAGCTTGGCGAGTAGTCAGTGCGCCTGTAATCGCTTCACGAACGGCATGAATTTGAGCACCAAAAACTTTACGTTCGTCCGGGTCCATTTTACCGAGCGACTTCGATTGTTCCGCGAGCTGGCTTTTCTTCCCTGTAAATTGCACTCGCACTTGGTCGAGTGTAGCAAGGTCCTCTGCTGCTGCAATCGCAGCGAGCGCTTCAGTGGTCAGGGCTTCCAGTGACATAGTAACTCTCAAAGCAACAATTTAAAAAAATATATAAACCCCTTATTCTAACAGTTTTTAGCCGTTATGATGAAGCGCATTCGCAAGTTAAAATTGCAATAGCATCAAGATTTAAAAAAAGTATAAAATAAATGCAATTTCAACGGGATCCTATCTCTATGGCACTTGATCCAATCTGGAAACAACAACTCACTTTAGTGACGTACGGCAATGAATTCCTAAATCAGGATTTAAGTTTCCAGCGCTGGCTGCAGCACAGTATTTTTGATCAGCACAGTTTCCATTTTCGTGATCTACTTTCGCAGCATTTGTTGGCGCAACATTTTCAAGTTTGGCTCGAAGGCTTAAAAAAACAAGGGGTTCGTCGCTTGAGTTTACATAGCTCAAGTCTTTTAAATGATGAACAAAACCCAAATGCCAACGTGGAACTATTACCTTTCGCACACTTCATTGTGAGCCATGAACAAAATAAAAAGCAGGCATGGATTTTTGGTAAAGAATTGGCTGAGTGGTACACCGCAGACAATGATTATGAAATCCCGAAAGCACAACAAATCCAAGTCCGTCGTGAAACCTTATGGCGTTATGACTTAAATCATAAATTAATTAAACGTGTCGATGCCGATTTGCTGCAACCGAATTGGGATGATATTCGTAACTATACCAACGATGAGCTATTTGAGCAGAAATTAGCAGAAGGTTTTGTTGAACCCACTCTTTTAGGCTCACCTTATTTTGGAAAAAATATACCAGCAGATTCAGAACAAACAGAATCTGTGTATCTATCGCTGCTCCCCACAGATGCCCAAGCAGATTTTGCCCATGATAGTCTGCACCGCTTAGACGCCTTAAACAGCTTTATTGAGGCCAAAATTCAACATCCCTATCATGAGGATGGCACGGTTTTAACCCCTGAAGAGCAACTCAACCTAAGGCATTTTTTACAAAAAATTGAAGATTTAACCGCTAAACTAATTGTTAAAATTGCCAACCATTACAAAACTGCGCGTTTAAATCCAAAGATTGAAAACTCCCCACTCGATGGTTTTAAAACTGATCATCGCCAAGCAACACACAGTAAAATAACGCCGCCACATTCATCGCATAAACCAGGAGCTGGTAGCGTCATTACGCTTATTCTTCTTACTGTGATAATTTGCCTATTGGCTTATTATTTTGGGCTATAAGCGTTAATTGCAACCATCCTAATTTTTATCGATCAAAACAGGTACTTTTCATGAAGTGCTTGTTTATTAGGTGGTGATTAAATAATTAAATGGTCGAATCTCGAGTTGAACACGATGCTCATCACGATGTTGATTAATATAGTGATTAACTGAAACCACTTCACCTTCTAGCTGTGCATCTGCACCATACATAATTTTAACGGATTCGCCTTTACGCGGAATCATTTGCAATTCAACAGTGATACTCCCCTGTCCCATACCTCGAATTTCAGCAAGCATTATGTCGTCCTTTTTATTGTCAATATTTAGTTTTATTAGGAATCGTGCACAAAAATAATTAAAGCTATTTTGTGTAACCAATGACTGAATTAAAAATCATTTGAAGCTACATATCGTATTCGTATGAATCAAGCTGATCTAAAAATTGTTCCACTTGTTTGGGCGTTTTTAAATGAATCCATTGAATATGTTGATATTCAGCTGCGTTCATCATATTAAGGTATTTTTCATGGTTCTTTTTATGCGTTTTGATCATCCACCAAACGATCGAATCACGCCCAAACATACGCCAAAGGCTTTCCTGATTATTTGAGTCAGCCCATAAGTTTTGCTGAGTCAAGGCTCGACTCAAAGCGCGTTTAATTGATCGATAAAGATTAATCGGAAAGGGCAAATCCAACCAAATCACGGTATCTATTTCTGCCCATTTCACTGGAATACTACGTGTATAATTCCCATCAATCACATAACCATTTTTTGCTTGCTTTACTTCTGCTTCAATGCGCGCAAAAAAGATTTCATCGGGACATTCCTGCCAGTCATCTAACCAAAATAGATTATCCAATTCGATATAGCGCAAACCGAGTTTTTCTGCCAAAGCTCTAGAAAATATCGACTTTCCTGTAGCAGATGTACCAACCACATTTATTCTTTTCATCACTTTTATTCTATTTCAGTGGACTGAATGAATACCACGATAGCAGCATTCATGGCATTGGTTAATCTTTATTCTCATGCATAATCTAGATCACCCTCATCCACATTGATAAAGTCTGGTTTAGGCGTGTGTTCAAATTGTACAGCTAAAATATGTGTTTGATGTCCTAAAATTGCTTTAGCAATACGATGCATACCATCCATTACGCGCCCTTCAGCACATAAAATAATCGGATAACTTAAATCAGCTGCATTGACCAATTGCATATGTTCAATCATTTGCTGAGTTGTCGGATGTGTATCAGGAAACCAATAGGCTTCGTTTAATTCTTGAATATCGGTAATAAGAATTTCTTTGACGTTTAGTTTTTCGCTTAATGCAACAAGGCTGTGTACATCCCAAATATAGATATCCTCACCCACTTGGCGAAAATGGTATTGTTTGCGCATTTGAGAATTAATCATGTCGGGCTGAATGGATTGATTAAATCACACATTGCCCTTTCAATCATAAAACTAGCCATAAAAAAAGACCGCTAAAAGCGGTCTTTTTCAAGTCATAAAGACTTATGCAGCCAATGCATCTTTAGCTTTAGAAGCTAAAGCAGCAAACGCAACTGCGTCATGCATAGCGATGTCAGCAAGTACGCGACGGTCGATAATTACTTGAGCTTTTTTCAAGCCAGCAATCATACGGCTGTACGACAAACCATTTTGACGAGCACCAGCATTGATACGCGCAATCCATAGAGCACGGAATTGACGTTTCTTTTGACGACGGTCACGGTAAGCATATTGACCTGCTTTGATTACCGCTTGGAACGCTACGCGATAAACACGTGAGCGAGCGCCGTAGTAACCTTTAGCACGAGCAAGAATTTTTTTATGACGACGATGCGCCTGTACACCACGTTTTACACGAGCCATTTATAAATCTCCTTAGATGTATGGGCACATACGGCGAACTGAAGCAACGTCACTTACGTGAACCATTACACAGCCGCGTAATTGACGAATACGCTTAGCAGATTTTTTGGTCAAAATGTGGCGTTTGAACGCTTGTTTACGCTTAAAACCGGTTGCAGTCGCTTTAAAGCGTTTTGCTGCACCACGGCGAGTTTTCATCTTAGGCATAACAACCTCTTTTGAACACCTGTTCGGAACGTCTGCACCATTGCAAAAACGACCTGCAGGTAAGGGAGCGAATATTCTAAAGGATCTTTGATTAAAACGAAAGCGATTATTTTATGCTGAAATTAATCTTAGTCGATTTTCTGATAAAGCATGTGCGATGAATTTATAAACATCTCAGCAGAAGGCTTATATAATATGCGCACATCAAATCAAAAGACCAATTATGAAATCTGCACAGGATGCTTTTGCAGCTCTTCGTTATCGAGACTTCTCGATTGTGACGCTAAATCAGTTTTGCCTTACTCTAGCCATTTTGATACAAGAAATTATCGTTGCTTATTCTCTGTATCAAATCACCAAAGACCCTTTAACTCTAGGCCTTATTGGACTGGCTGAAGCAATTCCATTTATTGCACTCTCGTTGTGGGGCGGCTATTTTGCTGACCGCTTTAATAAACAGACCATTATGAAAATATGTCTGTTTTTTTCAGTACCCATGCCATTGATACTTTGGGCCTTATTTCATAATTATGGTTTAGAAAAAATCAATGTCGATCAATTATCGTGGGGCATTTATGCCGTAATTTTTGGCCTCGGGACAATTCGTGGTTTTTACAATCCATCTGCAACATCACTCAAGCCTTTTTTGATTCCACGTGAGTTGTATGCCAATGGCGCAACATGGACCACCATTGGCTGGCAAAGTGGCGTGATTATCGGCCCAATGTTAGGCGGTTTTATGCTGGCTTATCTAGGTCGTGAAACTAGTCTACTCACCGTTGCAGGCCTCCTGAGTGTATGTTTTGTGCTGATTAATTTACTTAGCAAACGTAGCTTTCCCAAAATTGAATCAGATAATTTAAAAGACAGTCTGAGTGAAGGTTTTCGCTTTATTTGGAAAACTAAAATTGTACTGTGGTCTATTTCCTTAGATTTGGTCTCTGTACTTTTTGGCGGTGTAATCGCCCTATTACCCATTTTTGCTGAAGACATATTAAAAGTTGGCCCTGAAGGCTTAGGTTACTTACGTGCTGCACCTTCAATCGGTGCATTAATCACCATGATTACACTCACCAAGTTTCCGCCTACCCATCATGCATGGCGCAACATGCTGCTTGCAGTGGCAGGTTTTGGTGTATTTACCATTCTTTTTGCTTTCTCAAATAATATGTGGCTTTCCCTCTTTGCTCTTGCAATGACCGGTGCATGTGACAGCGTTTCTGTCGTCGTGCGTCAAACGATTTTACAGCTTTATCCACCTGAAAATATGCGTGGCCGTGTTGCAGCAGTAAATGGCATGTTTGTCTCTAGCAGTAATGAACTTGGGGCTTTTGAATCCGGTTTAGCAGCAAAATATATGGGCACCATCATGGCGACGTTGTTTGGTGGCTGCATGACCATGGCGGTAGTCGCGATTAGTTGGGCAAAAACCAGAGACTTGTTTGGCGTCGACATCACACATCAGTCGAAAAAATAATCGGCTATTTTTCATTTAAACCTTGCCAGTATTTCTAATACAGGAAATACTGCGCAGCAATATTGAAGCAAAATCACCCTATGAGTGATGCAAGACGAAACCTATGAAACAAATCCTGTGCTTATCTCTTCTCGTTAGTGTTCCATTTACCACAGCACTCAGTGCACAAGCTAAAACCCATCAACTCCCTGCACAAAATATTGACGTTGCACCTGCACATCTTACTACCCGTTTAAATTGGTCAATTTTTCCGAAACCGATTTACGCCAATGAAGATTTAAAACAGCGTGACCGAGCTGCCATTATTCGGGTAGCTGCAAATGCCAAAGGTAAAATTACCGATGCAAGTGTTGAAGAAAGTACAGGTATCGATGCACTGGATCGTATTTTGATTCAAGCGGTTAAAAAAGCTGAAGTGAAACCACACACAGAAAATGGTGAAACCAAAGCCATCATTGGTTATCAAGCCTTTAATTTAAGGGTTAAAGGCAATACACCTGTATGTGATTTCAACTTTGATTCAAAAGTTTGGAATGCACAAAATACAGATAAAAAAACTGCTTTTAAATATGCTGCTCAACCTAATTTAGACATCAATAGCAGTGAATTGAAGCAGCATGATCGTAAAGTCAAATTTAACTTTAAAGTGGATAAACACGGGCAAGTGAAAAAGGTGAAGATCAAGCAGGGTTCAGGCATTTATGCAATTGATCAGAAAGTGGTTCAAGCACTGAGAAATAGTCAAATCTCTGTCAAACGTACAGCGAGCACGCTATGGGTCTATAAAAAATCGAACTTTAAAGATGAAATTCAATTTAGATTGAATAGTTGTAAATAACTAAAATCTTCGTACAAAGACAAAAAGACAGAGATAAATAAAATATCCTCTGTCTTTTTTATGCAAAGAAACCAATAAAAACTAAATAAACCACTAAATAACGTGCAACTTTTGCTGCTGTAACGATCAAAACAAAGCGCCAAAAGTTTTCTTTCATTAAGCCCGCTATTAAGGTAATTGGATCACCAATTATCGGCAACCAACTAAAAAGCAGTGACCAATAACCATATTTTTGGTAGATGCCTTGAGCTTGCAGCACTTTGACTTCAGACACTGGAAACCACGACTTATTTTTATAATGTTCAATTTTAAGGCCGAGCCACCAGTTCACACATGAACCTAAAATATTTCCAACACTCGCCACACTAATAAGCGCCGCAGCACTCCATTGACCTTGCGCAAGTAAACCTAAGAGTACTGCTTCAGATTGAAGCGGTAATAACGTTGCAGCTCCAAACGCACTTAGAAATAAAGCAATGAGTGCCATATGTAGATGCTTAAAGCCCTAACTTTTTCTTCGACTTTAAATATTCAACGTTCGACCAAATTACTGCGGCAATAATAACCACGATTCTAGACCATTTATATTGCTGCGAAATCGGCTCAATTGCAGCCCGCATGATGCTTTGATCCTTGGTATGTAAATCTGCAAGAATATTTTGCACATGCACAATTTCAGCGACGAATAGAACCAAACAGCCTGCAATACCAAAAATAATACTCCAATAGATTCTTGGGTTATTTTCAACAATGCGGGTAAAATTTAAGAAAAAGTCTTTCATCACAAAATCATCCAACTAGACTGTCAACAATGTATTTATTTCGGCAGCGCCGCATTCTAACACAGCACGATAATTTTCTTTTGTTTCCAGCTTAAAACTCAATTTAAGCCTTTATGCAATTTACATTCAAGCAGGACACTTTTAATCTGCGTCACATCTATTGATAAAACTTAAAAACTAGATCTATGAAAAAAACTATTGCCTTGAGTATTTTAATATTGCTGCAAAGTTTGACCGCCTTACATGCGGAAATACCAACAAACGCTGCCAAACAAGAAGTTCACACACGTGGTGAAATTGTTTGGCTAAAAAGACCTGTGTTCGATTTTAATAATGCAGAACTTGGCAATCAAAATCGTGCGTTAGCCTTTAAACTATATGTATTGACGACAGGCGAAATTAAAAAGGCCGAATTAGTCAAAAGCTCAGGGATCACCCAAATTGATCAACGAGTTGAACGTTCACTTTTACGCGCTAAATTTAAACCTTATATTGAAAATGGTGTGGCCTATCCTTTTGTAGCTGTACAACCATTTTCCCTCACCACCACTCAAGAAACAGAAAAGCCGTGGTGGAAAAAGTTACTCTTTATTCAATAAAAAAAGAGCATGTTTCCATGCTCTTTTTTTAGACTTGTATCGATAATGCTTTTTGCACTGCGGGTCGAGCGGTTAAACGCTCAACATATTCTTTCACATAAGGATACTCTTCAAGCTGAATTTGCTGCCACTCATGACGCAAGATCCAAGGGAAAATTGCCATATCTGCAATTGAATATTCACCCGCAACATAATCTTGCCCGACCAAGTGCTTATTCAGCACACCATATAAGCGCTTGGTTTCTTCCACATAGCGGTTGGTTGCGTAAGGAATACGCTCAGGTGCAAAACGACTAAAATGATGATTTTGTCCAAGCATTGGTCCAACCCCCCCCATTTGCCACATTAACCATTGTTCAACTTCAACACGCTCAAATTCATCTTCAGGGTAATACAAACCCGTTTTACGCCCCAAATATTGTAAAATTGCACCCGATTCAAACACTGAAATTGATTCGCCGCGCGGTCCATTTTGATCAACGATGGCAGGAATTTTATTGTTCGGTGAAATGGCTAAAAAATCAGGCTGAAATTGATCATTGGCTAAAATATTAATGGGAATAATCTGATAATCAAGCCCCATTTCTTCAAGAGCAATACTGATTTTAAGACCGTTTGGTGTTCCCCAATAATAAAGATCAATCATTGTTTTTTATACTCAATAAAGCCATTTTGGCGATGCACTGACACCTTAGTTTATTTTACTTAAAACAACAAGCGATAAAAATACCACTAAAATAAACCCATTCTTATCAAAATCTTATAATAAAATATCAAAAATATTTTTACTTTTTTCTTGAAAAATAGCTAACTCAACATATATCTATTTTACATAAGGATTGCCACAATCTTATGCACTGTCGATGTTTAACATGACAGATCTGATTTTCTTGTTTTTATAACTTTGCTTAATTTGAGAGAGTTCTAATCATGAGTAACTTAAATCTTCATCCATTATTCCGTCGTAGTATCGGTTTCGATCGCTTAAATGATTTTATTGATTATGCCATGCAAAGCGACGCACCCAATTATCCGCCGTATAATATCGAAAAGACAGCTGAGAATAGCTATCGCATTGTGGTTGCAACCGCAGGTTTCTTGCAAAATGAGTTATTGATTCATTTAGAAAATCAACTGCTCACAATTGAAGGTAAACCCGAATCCATTAGTGAAGAAACGGTTGAATATTTGCATAAAGGCATTGCACGTCGCTCATTTAAGCTGTCTTTACGTTTAGATGAACATATTGAAGTGCAACATGCAAACTATGAAAACGGTTTATTAACTATTGAACTGCAACGTATCGTACCAGAAGAAAAATTACCGCGTCAGATTCCAATTGGTCGAAAAGCCATGTTGGAAGATCAGCAAACGGCTGAAAAAACCATTAATGCAGAATAAGTCTTAAAAGCAAAAGAAAGACCCAAAAGGGTCTTTCTTTTTACATCTAAACATCGTTGTCACTTAACGTTTAGCCCTAAAAAAAAGCCCTGCAATTGCAGTAATGCCAGTCAGTTAAGAAATTGACTGGCATTTTCTTGGATATTTTTGTGCTTTAATTTTCACTACTCGCGGACATTGCCTTTGCCTTTTTTCAGGTAATACAAATATTTTAGATTGTTCAAATAA
>NZ_VOYM01000043.1:0-31670 GCF_013420285.1 Acinetobacter sp. YH01019 | reverse complement strand
GAAAATGTATATCGTTGGCAGAAGAAATTATTTAGACCAGTTATCAAAAACTTCATTGATGACTTTATTCTCGATAAAAATCATCTGCTACCACAGAGAATCTATAAATAATAGTGCGTAAGTCCTATTATACATATTAATCAATATATTATAAATATATATATTTAAATAAAATCAATATATAATTGTTTTATATGAATTTATTTATTTTTACAAATACTAAAATAATTTAAACCTTGTGTAATTTTTATTAACTATTCACGAGTTTTGTTGATTTCATAACCTATGATTGTATCAACAGGTTCAAAGGATATTGAGAACCTAAACACAAAGATGGACTTAGCTATGAAATTATATAAAACAACAATCTTGGCAACTGCTCTTTTAAGCGCATTTTCTGTAACTCATGCAGCCACCAGTGACGGTAAACGATTTGCCGTATCAGCAGGTTGGTTACATGTGATGCCACAAGGTGAAAAACAAGGTATTTCTGGCTCGACGACAAAACAAACACCCCTATTAGGTGAACGCTCAGTTTCATCACCGGGCGCAGGTTTTGAAGTTGAAGATGCTGATACTGCAGGCCTAATGCTTGATTATTTTGTTAACGATAACGTTTCTTTAGAACTGGTTCTAGGTGCTCCACCAGAAATGGAACTTTCTGGACATGGAACAATTGATTTACCTGTTGTTGGACAAGCTGCAGATTTAAGTAAGTTCGATAAAATTGCGACAACCGATGCGTATACCCCAACTTTGTTGGCAAAATACCATTTCGGATCTATCAACAATAAGTTCCGTCCTTATGTTGGGGCTGGTGTGATGTATGCACATTTTAGCGATGTTAAAGCAGACCCAAATGTCAATGCAGAACTGAATAGTAATGGCCTATTGGCTATATTAAAACCTGAATTAGGAAAAATTAAAGTTGATGATGCCTTTGCACCTGTAGCAATTGCAGGTTTTGACTACAACTTAAATCAAAACTGGTTCGCTACCGCATCTGTCAGTTATGCCCATTTATCCACTACAGCAAAATTAGATGTCATTGGCAATACCAAGCTTATTGGCAAAGATATACCTCGCGCAACGATCTTAAAAGGACGTAGCGAAATCGAAATTAATCCTATCGTGACTTACGTAGGTCTTGGATATCGTTTTTAAGCGTTTCTTTTTAGATAAATACATTCTTTGAAAAGGTCATTCTGTAATTGGAATGACCTTTTTATCTTTTATATCAGCTTGATCTTTTATCTAATGCTGGGTAAAACAACTGAACAGTACTAAGTATATTTAGAATCCACAATAATGAAACCTGTATTAAAATTACGCCAAAATTATGCTTTTTTATTTCCAATACAAACACGTTGGGCCGATAACGATATGTATGGTCACGTCAATAACGTGACCTATTACAGCTACTTTGACACCGCAGCTAACGCACTTTTAATTCAACATGCTGGATTTCAATTAAAAGACTCCCCGATTATTGGTTTAGTGGTTGATTCAGCTTGTAGCTTTCTACAAGAATTGTCTTATCCAGAGATTATTGAAGTAGGTGTTGCAATTAGTAAAATTGGCAATTCTTCGCTGCGTTATGACCTTGCAATTTTCAAACAAGGTCAAGACCAAGCTGCCGCACAAGGCCATTTTGTACATGTCTTTGTTGACCGCCAAACACGAAAAAGCACCTCGATACCGAATGATATGCGAGATGCTCTCATGCAATTTTTAGTCAAATAAGTTTTTATTTATTCAATTATTCTATATCCAACTTAACGCTTATTTAAGTTGGATATTTTGTAATTCACCATCAAAACTTTTGAGTAAATCTTTTACCACTGGCTCTGCATGCAGTAATTCACTCGCACGAGCAAAAGCTTTTTCTTTTCGCACATGCTGTAATGCGTATGGCGTAACATCATCTACATCTTCAAAACGAATTTGGAAATGAACATTTGACCACTGCTCACGGATGGCATGTTCTAGAACATGCTGTAACTGAGTCACTAAAGCTTCATATTTTTTTGGAATATGGAAAATCGACTCCCCGTCAATGCTTCCGCTCATAATGCCATGCTGTGCCAACTCTTGTACTGCCGGTGAAAGTTGACTATTACGGAACCAATACTCCCACTTATCGACAGTCCACTCACCTTCAAGTATTTGTGGCTGTAAAGTCAAGATATCCTGAGGCATAAGATTAGCGCTGACAGGTGCTGTAACTACGCTCATCTCTGTAGTTTCAGCAACATCTGGTGTAGCTAAATCAAATGTATCTTCAACCTTAACAGCAACCGGAGTATCTTCCACAACTGGTGGTGTTTGAACAGATTCTGTAATGCTTAACTCTAAAGGTGCAATTTCTTCGAAATCAATATCGGCTGCATTAACCTCCGCCGTTGCCACACTAGGCGTTTCATCTAAATCAAATAGCGTATCTTCAGTAGCTGCATCCATGACTATCGTGTCATTTTGTGCAGTAGTCACAGATTTAGCTTGTTCACTCACATCGACTACGGCGTGTACACTTTCAGGTTCAGCATCTGCTATTTTTGACTGCTCGTCTAGCTCTTCATCTAAGAAGTCATCTGATGAAGGTTCATCGATAGCAGGTGCTGATGCGAAACCGTCATCTTCATCATAATGTGAATCATCAAAATCATCGAAAGCCGGCGGCGTATCGATCACAGCTACAGCGACGGGTTGTTCAACCGCGACGCTAACTGGTGAATGATGTGCAGTTAAATTCGCTTGTTCTAAAGGTTGCTCATCTAATGGCTGCGTATTCGTCTGCGCTTGAACCAGTTGAGGCTGTGCTGCAGTTTCTTGCTGTACAGCAGAAACTAACATTTCATTCGGTTGCAATGGACGGAATGCTAACAATCGTAGCACACACATCTCAAAACCTTGCTCTTGTGTTACCGCCAACTGCAAGTCTGCACGACCTTTACATGCCACTTGGTAATACAACTGCAAATCTTGTGCAGAAATTAACTGCGACAATTGCATGATTTTTTGATTAATCTCGGCGCTATATTTTAAAGCCAAGTCTGGCAAATATTGCAACAATGCCAATTCATGCAAGGTCGAAATTAATTGATCTAGAACTAAAGAAACATCTAGGGCTTGTTGACGGAATTGCAGTAATAAACCGCTTACCCTTTCACGCTGATTTTGATGAATCGCTAAGATCAAATCATAAATAATAGTGCGGTCGATTAAACCCAGCATGTCTTTAACATCTTGGTGCTGAATTGAACCCTGACCATAAGCAATGGCTTGGTCAGTTAAAGATAATGCGTCACGCAGTGAACCTTGTGCAGATTCAGCAATTTGCCAAATCGCATCTTGCTCAGCTTGAATTTGTTCTTTTTGTAAAATATCAGTCAGATGCGTAGTAATTTCATCTACTGCTAAAGGCCGCAAAGTGAATTGTAGACAACGTGAAATTACGGTAATTGGTAATTTTTGAGGATCTGTCGTTGCAAATAAAAACTTCACATGCTCTGGCGGTTCTTCCAAAGTCTTTAATAACGCATTGAATGAGTGCGTTGATAGCATGTGCACTTCGTCAATGAGGTAAACCTTGAAACGGCCTTGTGTAGGAGCATAAGGAACGTTATCGAGTAGTTCTCGTGTATCTTCAACTTTGGTACGTGATGCCGCATCGATTTCAATTAAATCAATAAAACGACCTTCATTTACCGCTTTACAGGTTGGACAAACTTCACATGGGGTTGAGGTTACCCCTGTTTCACAATTTAGACATTTTGCCAAAATACGCGCAATGGTGGTTTTACCTACACCACGAGTCCCTGTAAACAAATACGCATGATGTAACCGACCACGTTCTAAGGCACTCGTGAGTGCACGTGACACATGGTTTTGCCCCACAAGTTCAATGAAATTTCGTGGACGGTATTTTCGTGCAAGTACTTGATACATGTATGCTCCTTTTTACAGGTGTAAGCATACTGTTTTTTTGCTTAATAGTGAAATAAATGGCACAGTTTGAACAATAAAAACCCGATCTTGAGCTATCCTCAAAATCAGGCAAATTTAATACAAATTTCGAATGTTTAAACTGCTTTATTTAAAAGGAAATCACTCTGCATTTGATAGCGTTTCGCCGTCTGGTCTTCACGAATTTCGAGCAATTGCTGATCTAAATCTACATACAATAGATTGCGCGTTTGCACATGCATTAACTCTAACTGTTGCTGAGTATCATCATTAAAACGAATTGCACCTTTAAGCACTTCAACGTCATTATGACCGCTTAGACTTTCACGAGTGAGTGTATAAGTTTGGTCTTCATGTAGCTCAAGAGCCACAGCCATACCGGGACAATCTTCACAACGAGAAAGACATCCCATACACGGCGTTGTACCTTTATAATTACCCACCCAGGCCGCGTGTTGCTTTTCCGCAGTGATTGCTGTGTTGTCATTTGATTGAGGTTTTTTTGTGTCCTGACAGCCCAACAATGCAGAACTTGCCACCAAAGGAATCAAAATCACTTTTTTCATAAAACATATCACTGCCTTTAAAACTGCAAGGGAAAATAACATAGATTGCTAAATTCCCCTATTCACATTGACGCAATCTTATTCTTAAAGCCAGCCTTTACGCCCTTTTAATACTTTATCTGCACAGCGTAAAGTTTCTTGAGTTAGGCCCCATAAACGATAGTCACCCGTGATTGAACCTGTCGGAAAATTATGGGTATAGGCAAAACTCAAATCGCGCTGCGGATCACACCAGGCCCCAGAACCATTAAAGCCCATATGCCCAAAACCTTTGCTAGACTTCCCTAACGTTAGAATACGGTGGTAGCCCAAACGCCAATGCATCGGCAGAGGCATTACCCGATCTCGCTTGGTAAATTGAACCGTACTTAATTCCTGAAAGATATCCGGTCGGATTAAGGTTTGACCTTCCCATTGGCCTTTATTAGCTAGCATTGCATATATCTTTGCAAGACTATTAGCACTAAATACGCCGGTTGCAGCCGGAATAATTGCTTGCAAGCCTTCATCACTAAAAAATGAAAATTGACGCATACCTTTTGGAATCATGCCATCTTGAAAGTCTTGCAAGTTTTGACCTGAAAGCTCTAACAGTTTATCTAGCATGGAAGGTTTGTGTGTAAGCTTTTTTTTCTTAACATTATTTGAAATAGAGTTTTCTGAATTAGCTATTTTTTGACTATTTTGTTGGGTTGTAACATCTACTATTTCTGCTTTTTTCTTTTTCGGAATTAGTCTTGCTACTTCACAGAGTTTATCTTGAGGAACACCAAAATAAGCATGATCTAATTGCAATGGCTCTACCAAATATTGCTGCATCAATTCTGAAAGTGTTCTGCCAATTGCCTTTTCAAGTACCCCGCCCACTTGCCAGCCAAAGGTTAAAGGCTGATATGCCGCATCAGTAGCAGCTTCAAAACGCGGTGTCGCCTGTTCGAGTATATGCAGCATATGCGACCAGTCTGCCATTTCCGAAGCAGTATCAATATTGTTTCGTATGTCATATAAACCACTTTGATGGCTTAACATATGTCTTAAGGTAATCTGCGACTTTCCATTTTGTGCAAACTCTGGCCAATATTTGGCAACAGGTGTGTCGTAATCTAAAAAGTCCTGACTCACTAATATATGTGCAAGCGTCGCAAGTACTCCTTTACCCGTAGAATAACAGACTGAGGGTGTATTGGACTGCCAAGCTTCTTCGGCTGACTTTTTACCCGTCCAAATATCAACTACTTTTTGCCCTTGGAAATACACCACCAAAGCGGCACCACCTAAGTCAGTTCGTGCATCCTGCATTCGACTGAACTGTTCGGCTAAATCTTGAAAGGCACGATCTACAGTACCCTGATAATTATGCTTTTGTGCAAATAAGTATTCCTTGACCGCCTGCATCCTGCATTCCTTTTTATATGAACTGTCTGAGATTAAAACAAAAAAGCCTAAATCGATATCGATTTAGGCTTAAGTCTTACAGTGCTTTTACACTTCCCGCGACATGCGGTTTTTTGTTTTTGCTATTTCGAATTGCAAACTCGGTATCTTGTCCAGTTTGAGCAGTTAAAAACTCAACTTGTGATGGGAGATACATCGGCAGTTTAAACCAGACATCTGCTTCATAAGCCTCTGGCAAACTCAGACTCGATAAAGCTTTAGCCTTACTCCACATACCGTGGGCAATCGCTTGTTTAAAACCAAATGCTTTAGCCGTCACAGCATGAATGTGGATCAAGTTAAAGTCACCTGAAGTCAGCGCATAGCGGCGACCGGTATTTTCTGAAACATCCCACTGCGCTTGAACCTGCAATTCAGCTGGCTTCGCTTCTGCAGCTTTTGCTGCTGTTTTATTTTCAGTTTTTTGACGTGCTAAATATGTGGTTAATGATTCTACAACCACTTCATCACCAACTTTTGCAGTGGTAATAAAGTCAAATTGCACGCCCTTATCATGTGGTTGTAATTCACCAAATTTGCATGACAAAGATAACGTCTCATTCACACCCACTTTACGATATTGCTTCACTTGGTTGCGGATATGCACCAATCCTAAAATCGCAAATGGAAATGCTTCAGTGGTCATCATATGCATTTGTAAGCTTTGCGAAAGCACAGCTAAATAAATAGCTGGAATATAGCCGTTATTTTTAAAGCCGCAGACTTCGTTATAGGCTTTTAAATGCTTTTGATCGACTTTAAAAGAATCCACCACATATTCAACTTGCGGCAGAACTTTTTCACCTTTTGGCTTTTTAAAAATCAAGCCTTGAATCACTTTTGGATAGGCTAAATAAGGCTTTGGAAGTTGACTAAAATGGCGAGTATTCATACTAAACCTTTTAATTATAAATATATCTATTTAAAAGCAATTCCCTCTCCTTTAAGGAGAGGGTTAGGGAGAGGTTAACTTTCCCAATGAATTTTAATCCCCCTAAATCCCCATTTAGTAAAGAGGGACTTTTCTCCTCCCTTTTACAAAGGGAGATCGGGAGGGATTACATTAAGCCCCTAACAAGCTTTGTCCACAAACACGTACCACGTTACCGTTTAAACCCGTAGAAGCAGTAGATGCAAACATTACAATTGTTTCTGCGACATCAACAGGTAAACCACCTTGACTCATCGAGTTCATACGACGACCCGCTTCACGGATTGCAAATGGAATTGCTGCCGTCATTTGCGTTTCAATAAAGCCTGGAGCAACCGCATTAATGGTTACACCATTTTTAAGTAATGGTGCTGTGAATTTCACTACACCAATCACACCTGCTTTCGATGCCGCATAGTTGGTTTGACCTAAGTTACCTGCAATACCTGAAATGGAAGACACGCAAACAATACGACCATTTGCATTGAAGCCATCATTTTCAAGAAGGTAATCATTTACACGCTCAATTGCAGATAAGTTAATGTTAATTACCAGATCCCAAAGTTCAGGCTTCATATTCGCCAAAGTCTTGTCACGGGTAATCCCTGCGTTGTGTACGATGATGTCCAAACCACCTTGTGCCGCTGCAGCTGCTTTAATTTTTTCACCTGCATCAGTTGCGGTAATATCAATTGCCAGTGTTGAACCACCAATTTCACCTGCTACACGGTCAAGATCGGCTTGTTGTTGTGGAACGTCCAAACAAATCACATGTGCGCCATCGCGTGACAATACATGCGCAATTGCTTCACCAATACCACGGCTTGCACCCGTCACAACCGCAGTTTTGCCTGCTAGCGGTTTGTTCCAATCAACATCAACAACGTCTGCTTTCGAAACACGAATTACTTGACCAGATACATAAGCTGAACGTGGTGAAATAACAAAACGCAGCGCAGACTCTAAGTTTGCTTCTGCCCCTTCATCTACATAGACAAGTTGAGCAGCAATACCTTTTTTGAATTCTTTACCGATAGACTTCACAAAACCTTCAAGCGCACGTTGTGCAATAGCTTGTTTCACGGTCTTCGCTGTTTCAGGGGTTGTACCCACAACCACAACACGACCAGATGCCTGAATTTGACGAGCAATTGGATTAAAGAATGCATAAAGCGTATGAAGTTGCTCTGAATTTTGAATACCAGATGCATCAAAAACTACAACTTTAAACTTAGACTCTTTATCACCTTCATTAAAAGCACTTAGGTTTAAACCTGACTTGGCAGCAGCTTGCTGTAGTTCCGCATTATTACCTGCATAACTGTTGGCATGAATATTTGCCAATACTTGAGCAATTGCACCTGACAATGTTGAAGCTGGTGCCGCACCTAATAAAACAGCGCCTTTTACTACAGGTGTTGCAGACTCAAAACGCTCTAAGAAAGTCGGTGATGGTAAACCTAAATTTTTGATGACAAATTTACCAATAGGAGATTTTGCAAATGTTTGGTATTGATCAGTCATGTTTATTATCTCTCATACGGATTAATTTTTGATGGATCTGAAGATATCCCTTTAACTTCAAGATGATGTCAGATACTTATATTTCAATAGTTCCATCAGTTTCCATGGAATCATACTTGAGTTAAACCACGGATGGCTTGACCTGAATGCTTTTGCTAATGTCATTTTAGTCAATTTACCCCTTTGGTGAATATGCTAATGTACCCAACAAGAAGATCATCCACATGCTTGGAAAAGCCTTATGAGCAAAACAACTCAAGAAAATCCAGCAGTCGAAACTCCGACCACGGAAACTGTGTCAAATACATCAAAGAGTACACCACGTACCGCTAAAAGTACTGGCGCAGCAACCAAGTCAACCAGTGGTGCGGCTAAAACGACTCGTCCTCGTAGTGCATCTACTCGTACTAAAACACCAGCTTCAAATACTAAAACAGCTTCAAAATCAACAACTCAAACGTCTGTTCAACAGGATAATACCATGAGTCAAAACACAGTTCGCCGCGTTGCTATTATCGGTGGTAATCGTATTCCTTTCGCTCGTTCTAACGGCGCTTACTTCACTGCTTCAAACAGCGACATGTTCACCGCAGCATTAAATGGTCTTGTTGAACGTTTTAATCTTCAAGGTCAACGCTTAGGTGAAGTTGTTGCTGGTGCTGTTTTAAAGCACAGTCGTGACTTTAACATGACTCGTGAGTGTGTACTGAATACAGAACTTGCTCCTGAAACACCTGCTTACGATATTCAACAAGCATGTGGTACTGGCTTACAAGCGGCATTCCTTGTTGCAAACAAAATTGCCTTGGGTCAAATTGAAGTGGGTGTTGCAGGCGGTGTAGATACAACATCTGATGCGCCAATCGCTTTTGGTGATGGTTTACGTAAAGCACTACTTGAACTGAACATCGCAAAAACAGGTAAAGACCGCCTTAAAGCATTAACTAAAATTAATGTAAAAGACTTGATGGATGCACCAAAGAACGGTGAGCCACGTACTGGTCTTTCAATGGGTGATCATCAAGCCATTACTACGCTTGAATGGGGTATTTCACGTGAAGCGCAAGATGAACTTGCTGCATCTTCACATCAAAAAATGGCAGCTGCTTATGAAGAAGGTTTCTTTGATGACCTGATTACGCCATTCCTTGGTTTGGATCGTGATAACAACTTACGTGCAGACTCATCTGTTGAAAAACTAGCGAAATTAAAGCCTGCTTTTGGTAAAGGTGATGCACGTACCATGACAGCGGGTAACTCTACTCCACTAACTGACGGCGCATCTTGTGTGCTATTGGCATCTGAAGAATGGGCAAAAGCAAATGGTCATGAAGTCCTTGCGTATTTAACTTTCCAAGAAACTGCAGCCGTTGACTTTGTAGAGAAAAAAGAAGGCTTGTTGATGGCCCCTGCTTATGCAGTACCACGTATGCTTGAACGTGCTGGTATTACTTTACAAGATTTCGATTACTACGAAATTCACGAAGCATTTGCATCACAAGTACTGTCTACGCTTAAAGCTTGGGAAGATCCAAAATTCTGTAAAGAACGTTTAGGTTTGGATGCACCTTTAGGTTCAATTGACCGCAGCAAACTTAACGTGAAAGGTTCTTCACTTGCTGCAGGTCACCCATTTGCTGCAACTGGCGGCCGTATTATCGCAACTGCGGCTAAGCTATTGAATCAAAAAGGTTCAGGCCGTGTATTGGTTTCAATCTGTGCTGCTGGCGGTCAAGGTGTAACCGCAATTATTGAAAAATAATACCTAAGATCTAAATTAAAAAAAACCGCTCAGATGAGCGGTTTTTTATGGATTGAATTATTTTTTAGCTAATGGATTGGCTGCAAAATATTGATCAATCGTGTTGATTGGTGTTTTACCCGGAACGGCATTAACAATATTTGATGTAACACCCGCATATAGCTGATCTGGCGATGCCAAATGGAATTTATTTACATCTGGATCCATATAAGGAATTGATCCCGCTTGTCGTTGGAAGTAGAAATGTAACCATGCCATCATTGGTTGAAAACCATAGGCCGAATTGGACCATGCACTACTGTGGCTACCAAAGCCCATGACCAAATTCATGAGCAATGATGCCATAGCCTGAATGACGATAATGTCCATAGAAAATCCATGTATCTACTCCCAGTACTGAACCACCACCAAGACCGCCACCCATCGCTGTAATGCCAAGGTTAATTTCACTACGATTTAAAATTTGTTGATAAACCCGTGTGTAATCTTCTGCTTTGAAAATGCCATTCTCACCTTCAACCAAGCCGGCATTACCAAAGAACTCATGCCCCATGACTTTCTTATGATTAAACCATAAATGTTCAAACTCAGGGGTACTTAGCATGTATGCCAAATTAGTCATCATCATGACCCATTCACGCGCATATAACGCGTTTATTCTGCGCCAGCTTGAAGCTGGATCATTTTCTTGATTATAGGTACCAAAGAAAATTTTCCATTTGGCTTTAATCTGATTCAATTTTTGAACATGCAAATCTGTATCAGAATGGAATTTAAAATCAAATAGTCCAGCAGGTATCTGCTCCGTTTGGCTTAAACCTGACAATTGAATTGAACCTTGCCCATTCACCAATGGAAAACGAGATTGGTCATCTAACTTGAATGCTAAACGTGTTTTGGAAAATGCCTGAATTTCATCAATATGCGCTAACACGACCCACTGATCTGAATTTTTTAACTTGGCATGCAATTGCACGTCTTTCACAGGAACAGCGCTATAACTTTGTATGTCTAAACTTGCGCCATTCAACTGTGCAGATAAAATTTTATCCATGAACACATGACGCTCGTCTTTATTGGTCAAAACCTCCCAGCTTTCACCATCTTGTAGCATTCGAGACTGTTGTATTGCCTGAGCCTGCTTTAACTCAGTGGCTTGTGCCGTTTGATTACTTCTATTTTGCTGTAAACTTCGCATCGGCAAAAGGGTAATTTTTTGATTTGCTAAGTGCAATAAAGTCGACTCATGTACAACAAGATCACTAGCCTTTGCTAGGTTTTGCGTACTGTCATTGCCTTTCACACGATAATTACTAAATTGATCAACCAAATTGGTTGGTAATATTTGTTTGGTATTAAATGACTTCGCCAAGTAACTTTCAATTACGCCATTATTGCGAGACACATAAACTTGACCATCAGCAGCTTGATTCATCACCGTTGATAATGTTGATTCTGTCAGTATCGGGGCAACATCCGTATCACCTTGCTTTAAGCTTTTTAAATTATGTACATAGGTCGTACCATTTGGCAGACTGGTATAAAGATAGTCTCCCATGCTCTGCATCCGAGCATTACAATTACGTGCACAATTTGGCAAACTTAAACGGGCAAACTTATTGGCTTTTAAATGATTTTCAGCACGAACGTCACTTTGCTGCCACACATTAATACGTCCTTGAATATCTGGTACATAGACAAAACGATCATCTGCCGTAACGGCATTACTGTGTACTAAAGCATAATTTAAGGCATCTCCCCACCACACGCCGGTCCCTAATGCCATTACAAACTGAGGTTGCCCTGTTGCAATGTCGATAACATCAATACGATTCGAACCATATGAAGCAACATATAGACGACCTGCGTGTAGGCTAATATCAACGATACCATCCCAAGTTTTTGCTAATCCCGTTAGCAGTGTCGGATCAATTGCACTTAATGCCCGCTTTTGCTTTAAGTCATAACGTAAAATTTGCGAGGAAGTTTGGCTATTTGAGATATATAAAATATCGCCGTCCAACGCCATAGCAGAAGGATTCCAAGTCTCTAATGAAAAGTCTTGCGCTGTTAATTCTGCCCCTACATCTAGTACGCGAAATTCATTGACTTTAGTTAAACCCTCACCAGCATCTACCACTGGTTTATCTTCTGGTGAATTTACATTTTCTGATGTGCCTGAACCTCCACCACCACATGCGACTAATAACAAAGAGATAGAGACGGTTAACACCTTCAACTTAATACTCAAATTCTTCCCCAAAAATAAATCCAATAAACATATGTTTTATATAATTTTTAAGTATTTTATGCGACTGTATTTATTGATATACCCTTCAAATAGAATGGACAAAATAAAGCCCAGTTGACAGTTTTTTATAAAATGTCTAACTGAGCTTTATATTTTATTTTGAAAAATCTGAGTTTTCTTAGTGGTTTTTTAACTAAGTACTTATGCTGATACTCGAATCCCCATCGATGCTTCAATATGGTCATAACACCATTGGAAAATAAATGTGTAAACCAAAATACATAGTGTCAAACTTAGATCCGTTAAGAAAGCCTGCCCCAAACTCATCTCTAAGGCATAAGCAACCATTGGAATGGTTGCAAGCATCAAACCACCTTCAAAGCCAATCGCATGCAAAATACGAACACCTACCGTTCTTTTTAGTTTTCTTTTTGCTTCATATTTCTCAAAAAAGTGGTTGAAAATCATATTCCAAACAACTGAAGTTATCGCCATAGCAATACCTAGCGTTCCTGTCACTTCCATTGGAACTGCAAAGATAAAACTTAAAGCGATAGCAATGATCACCAACAGGATGATCTCATAGCTAAGCGCATGAATAATCCTTCTTCTGGAAATCAACATTTTGAAAAACACCTAATAAAATTTAATATGCGTGCATTATATTTTCAATTTATTGATCATTCGAGTTAGAATCTTTCAATATATTTGATAGATAAGCAAAATGAATATTAATCAAGAACAACTCACTATCTTTAAGACTGTTATGGAAACGGGTTCTTTTTCTGCTGCAGCACGTCAACTCGGCAAAGTCCCTTCTGCGGTTAGCATGTCGATTGCCAATTTAGAAATAGATGTAGACATGAAACTATTTGAGCGTATAGGACGTGAGCCTGTCCCTACTGCACAGGCAAGCAGTCTATATGAAAAGACCCAACAGCTCCTCACTGAAATGCAACAGTGGAAACAACATGCTGTAGCATTAAGTCAAGGATTGGAGTCTTCACTGAATATTGTGGTGGTTTCAGAGTTAATTCATACTCAATGGACGGATTACATCAGTTTATTAGCACAGGAATTTCCCTCACTTCAAATCAATATTTTCACAGCCCCACAAGAAGATGCACAACAAATGTTAGGCGATGGACAAGCCCAATTAGCATTGATGTTCGAACGAGAAGAATTAGAAAATTATGAGCAATTTGTAGAACTGAAACTTGAGTCCCTCGTTCCAGTTGCAGCGAAAGATCATACACTCGCTCAATTTGAGCAAGTCAGTTTTGAACAAATTTTACAGAGCCGACAAATTGTGGTTGCTAGCCGAGATAAAACCATTAAGCCTGAATTACTGTTTTCCAAACAATACTGGCGTACGGATAACCATCATTCTGCCTGTTCGATGATCATTCAAAACCTCGGATGGGGTGTCCTTCCCTCACAGATGTTCAATGAAAATCCTCAGCTCATTCAACAACTGAAAGTTTTAAACTTTTTGGATTTCACACCTAAATTTGAATATTTTGTCGATTTGGTTTGGAATCGTGAAAAACTGATGGGCTCTGCTGCTCATTTTTTGATTAATCACATCCGTAATTCACGAAAAAATACCAATTAAGCACAGTTGTCGGGCGCTTTTCGGTTGGGTTCTAAAAAGATTGTGTTATAAAAGTACATACACCAAGAACATTAAGAACTAGATATCCAATGACTCAGAATGCGTTAAACCAATTAAAAAGCCTTACGACTATTGTTGCTGACAGCAGTGATTTAACTGCGATTGAAATTTTCCGCCCACTGGATGCAACAACAAATCCGTCGCTAATTACAGCAGCTGCGAACCAACCTAAAAATAAACAACTGATTGAACTCGCATTTGAACAGGCACGTAAAGAAGGTTATAGCAGTGATGAATTGATTGAACGCACGATTGATATCCTAACAGTCAAATTTGGCGTTGAAATTTTAAAATTGATTGAAGGACGCGTTTCAACGGAAGTTGATGCTGCGCTCTCTTATGATACAGATGCAACCATTGCTAAAGCCAAAGAGCTTCTCGCTTTGTATGCACAGTATGGCATTAACCATAATCGCATTTTGATTAAAATTGCATCCACTTGGGAAGGTATTCAAGCAGCAAAAGCACTCGAAGCAGAAGGCATCCACTGTAACCTCACATTATTGTTTGGTTTACATCAAGCACAAGCCTGTGCTGAAGCGAATGTAACTTTAATCTCTCCATTTGTTGGACGTATTTTAGATTGGTACAAAAAAGCTGAAAATGTAGATCACTATCCAATTGAAAAAGATCCCGGTGTACTGTCAGTAAAACAAATTTATCACTACTACAAACAGCACAACATTAAAACTGAAATTATGGGCGCAAGCTTCCGTAGCGTAGATCAAGTTTTAGGACTGGCAGGTTGTGATTTATTAACAGTATCACCACACCTTTTAGCTGAGCTAGAAAAAGACAGTCGCGTCGTTGAAGCGCAACTTAGTAACAATCATGCTCATGCACATTGTGAACATGACGTACAACCTTTGGATAAACAACGCTTCAACTCTGAAGTTGAAAAAGATTTAATGTCAGCTCAGTTACTACAAGGTGGTATAGATGGCTTTATAAAAGCACGTGAACAACTCAGTAGTTTACTTCGCCAATCCTTTGGCATTGATGCTGAAATTAAAGCTTAAAATAAATTTTACTGCTTATTCAAAAGCCGATGTTGTTATACTGTGACATCGGCTTTTTTATATGAGTATACTGAGTGTTTGGCATCACAGATCTAACGACCTTTATCATTGGTACGATTTTAATTGTGATTTTGCCAGGCCCAAACTCATTATATGTCATGTCCATTGCCTCTCGTTTCGGCATTAAAGCAGGCTACCAAAGTGCCTTTGGCGTCTATTTTGGCGATATTATTCTCATCTTATTTACAGCTCTTGGTGCCGCATCTTTACTGCATGCATTTCCTTGGTTATTCATATTATTAAAAATTATTGGTGCGCTATATTTAAGTTATCTTGGAATTAAGTTACTTAAAGCAGCCTATGCAACTTGGCATGCCGTTGCTATGCCCGATCAAGTTCAACAAAATCATCAAAGTTTAGAAGAGCTCAAACCTTTTCGTACAGCTCTCACCATTAGCATTCTGAATCCAAAAGCTATTTTGTTCTACCTGTCTTTCTTCGTACAATTTGTCGATCCAAATTATGCCTACCCAGCAATCACTTTTACTGCACTGGCTATAGTTTTACAAATTATTAGTATGAGTTATTTAACCGTACTGATTTTCTCTGGTGCAAAACTCGCAACTTATTTTACTCACCGCTATAAGTTCACCGCGTGCTGTGTGGCTTCTGTTGGGCTTTTATTCTGTGGTTTTGGCTTAAAGCTCGCAACATCAACGATGTAATAATTACGAGAAATACTGATTTTTTATATACCAAATACAACTCTCAACTCAGTATTACAATAGATCAGTTGGTATTGCTGGTTTTAGACTAAAATAAAAAGGTTAAACGGCCATTCAAAAGAATAGTTACTCTTTATGCTGAGCATACTTTTATTTAAGCATAATATTTTGGAAACTTCATTTTTACTTATTATTCAAAAAATCGTCTTTCCCTGTACAAGGGTTGAGCGTATCATCGTGAAACATCACACATTTTCCAATTAAAAAGTTGCACAAGGATTATGCAAAAAATTCTTCAAGATTGCTCTGTGCCCGCAGTTTTTGCTGGTTTTATTACTTTTCTGGTCGGTATAAGTGTCTCTGCTGTCTTAGTGATTCAGTCTGCCCAAATGTTAGGTGCAGATACTGCTGAAATTACCTCTTGGTTTTGGGCGCTGGGTTTAAGTATTGGTTTATGTGGTTTATTGCTTTCTTGGAAATTTAAATATCCTGTAGCGACATCATGGTCTACAGCTGGTTTGGCGCTTATTTTGGCTACTGCCAATGGCTATAGTATGAATGCTGCACTTGGTGCATTTTTTATCTGTGGATTAGTGACTGCCATTTTAGGTTTTTTAGGCATCTTCGAAAAAATTCTCACCCATATCCCACAAAGTTTAACCAGTGCCATGCTTGCTGGCGTGCTGCTAAAGTTCGGCATTGCATTATTTGCAAGCATTCAAAATGAATGGGCTTACGTACTCTGTTTACTCGCCGCCTATGTCATCATGAAGCGACTTTGGCCTCGTTATAGCATCGTACTGACTGTCATTATTGGTATAGCCCTGTGTCCAATATTACTTAACTTTAAAATGCCAGCAATTGATCTTGCTTTTGCGCAGCCTGTTTGGGTTAAACCTAAATTTTCTTTTCCTGCGATACTCGGACTCGCGCTGCCATTATTTGTCATCAATATGGCATCACAATATTTACCAGGTCTAGCCATGATCAAAAGCTATGGCTATCAACCTCATGTCAATCAGCTCATAGGTTGGACGGGAACTGCTCAAGCAATCTTTGCTCCTTTTGGCTGCTTTAGTGTCAATATTGCAGCCATAAGTGCTGCCATAAGTCTCGATGATCAAGCTCACACCGATGCTACAAAACGCTATATTGCAGGCATGAGTTGTGGGATCTTTTATATTTTGATGGGCATTTTTGCAGCCACTTTAGTCAGCTTTTTAATGTCCTTCCCGCTTATTTTTATTACATCACTTGCCGGTATTGCATTGTTGAGCACTATTGGTCACAACATTGTGATTGCCTTTCAAGATGCGAGTGAACGTGAAGCGGCACTTTTAACCTTTTTATTTAGTGCTTCGGGTGTACAGTTCTACGGTATTGGCTCAGCATTTTGGGGCCTGCTTTTCGGTTTAGTCGTCCATTTCATTTTCAAATTTAAAGCAAAAAAATCTGCCTAAGTTTATGAACTGATCCCACGATAAGTACGCGCGATCAGTTCGTCTTTAAGCAATTTTGTTTCGCTGATATCCTCAACTTCTGTAAATGCAGTCAACCAAATACCATCCGCAGCATAGCGTAAGATTTTTAACTCAATATCTGCATCAGTGCTTTGGTGTTTCGTTAATCGCTCACTCAACCACTCAATCCAATAATCGTTAAAAGTCCGATCTGTCAGCATGGTCATTGAGATTGCAGACCACGAATGCTCCAAGCCGTACACGGTTTTTTCTAGGGTAATTTCAATATAGGCGCGAGTAAAACAACCGTGCGGCTGAGGATCATCTGCAATAAGCCGATCGATGACATTATCCAACTGTTGCAACAGGCTAATAACCATCGCCTCTAAAAGTATTTTTTTATTTGGAAAATGATGAAAAACACCACCTTTCGTCACGCCTACCAAATCTGCAACAGCTTGAATTGAAACACCATTAACGCCTTTTTCTGCAGCCAGTTGAATCGCGTGCTGCAAAATACTTTGACGAATTAACTGCGGTTCTTTTTTACGCTGATGCGGATTGTCCATAAAATCCTTTAATGCCCTGTAGAATTTGAAAATATATTAATGACAACAACACCTGCAACAATTAAAGCAATGCCTAGCATTGCAGGAATATCTAAATTTTGTCGAAAGATAAAGTAGCCAATTAAAGCAGTTAAAACAATCCCTACTCCCGCCCAAATGGCATAAGCAATGCCAAGTGGTATGACTTTAATCACTTGCGACAATAAGTAAAATGCCAATGAAAAAAGTACCACCACGACTAAGGATGGAACCAATTTACTAAAGCCTTCTGACTTCACTAAAAATGTTGAACCAATTACTTCTGAAATAATTGCACAGGCCAATAACCCATATGCAAACATGACTGAATTCATTACACTCTCAAACAAACATACCGATCGGTAGGTATGTTATGTTTTTAAAATTATTTTCGCAAGCTAAGATTTATTTTTATGGCGAAATATATCTAAGCCACATAAAGATTGCTTTTATTTTGAATGCTTCGCAAGAAACTCGGTCGTGAGCTGAAAGGTGTGTTGACTGGCTTTTTTACCCATCATAAATTGATATTCATGGACAAGGAGCTCTTTGGAATCTGGATAAAATGCTGTACTTACTTTAACTCCCACGGCCTCTAACTGTTTTACGAAAGGCATGGATTGTGTTTCGGTTAAAAAGTCTTTATTACCCCCACTGATAAATACTGGCGGATAATTTTTTGTGATATGCGAACTAGTCGAAATACTTTTTAGAAACTCCGTATCATCCTTCTTATTACCTGTGTAGGCTTGAACAAGGTTATACACGCCCCATTCAATCAAACCAATCTCTTCAGGTGCTGTATTCACAAAAGAGGCTAAATCATAAATCCCACAATGTAAGATTAAGCCTTTAAGTTGATTGGGTTGAATAACAGGATAAATATTAGAACTTTCCGCAAAAACCGGATTAGTCACCAAAGCAGCATAGTGACTGGCCATATTTGCACCAGCAGAATCCCCTGCTAAATACAATTGATTGGGATCTATTTTCCAGTCATTTGCATGCTGCCGAATAAAGTTCATCGCAGAATCAATTTGATGGTGTTGAGTCGGATAAATAGCTTCAGGTGCAAACTGATATTGCACAGATACTACATTATAACCCTCTGCTGCTAAACGCTTGAAATAGCCACGCGCATGCTCTTTTGAGCCTGAAACCCAACCACCACCATGTATCCAAACCACCGTTGGCCTTGGCGCTAAATTAGCAATATTATCTGGTTGATAAATATCTAGATGTAAATGTGGATTCTGCTGATACAGTACATTACTGTGTATCAAAACATTTTCAGGCGCATGCCGATCAATAAATTGTTTTTGTACTTGAGTCGATAGATTAAATGCACCCGCAATTAATTTCGTGCTGCTCTGTGTATTTTGACAACCTGATAATTGCAAAACAGAACAAAGGCTCAATGCTGTGAATATTAATTTTGTATACATGCGATTACCCAATGTGCTTTCCAATCTGATCTACTAAGCTATTTACAAAATCATCTACACCATATATAGGGATGATTGATTGAAAATTAAATATTTATCGGCTGATATTTTAAGCTTATATTATTTCCTTGAACACAAGTAATTCTGCTTATAAATCCGACAATTTCAGTCAAATTTATTGAGTACAAAAAAATACTTAAATCCTAGTTTTTTGCTCTGCTTTATTTGACGGACAGTTGACAAATTAACATTTAAATTCTTTCTAATTTTATGAATTTACGATATTTTTTATATTTATAAATTGAACCAACGCACACAATATGCTATCAATAAAGCATAGGGTTTAAAGCAATAATAGTGGAGATTTTCTCATGTCATATCAACAAATTTTAGTCCCAGTCGACGGTTCAGAAATCTCATTTTCTGCAGTTAAAAAAGCAGCCATCTTGGCGAAAGCATTTAACAGCCAACTGACTCTGATCAGCCTTGTTGCTGAAGACCCATTTACTGATGCGGATTTCTATTATTCTTCTGCAATTATGAAAGAATATTTTGTCCAGGCCTATGCAAATGCAGAAGCTGCATTAAAAGAAGCATTAACAATTACTGCAAGTGAAGGCGTAGAAGCACAAAGTAAAATTGTGAAAGGCCAAGTTTCTGCTGAAGGTGTGGTTGAAGCGGCCAATGAAGTGAAAGCCGATTTAATTGTAATGGGTTCACATGGTCGTAAGGGCTTCAAGAAAATGCTTTTAGGTAGTTTTGCTCAAGATGTATTAAGTAATACTGAACTTCCAGTACTTGTTGTTAAAGCATAAATGTTTAAGCCCACTTCGGTGGGCTTTCTATTCTCAATATGATAATTGCATTATTCTGATTTACGAATATCTTAAAAATAATAGCCATAACCAAGGAAACTGATCTATGAGTCAATATAAACAAATTTTAGTTCCTGTAGATGAATCTCCTATTTCTTATTCTGCTGTTGAGCATGCATTAGCACTGGCAAAAAGCCAAGATGCCCATGTCACTATAGTAAGTGTGGTTGCTGTTGACCCTTTTGTGGGTGTTGACTTTTATGCCATTGCACCAGCGATTACTGAATACTTTATGCAAGCGGAAAAGAGCGCACAATTACGTTTAGAAGATATTAAACAATCTTTTATTCGAGATGGTATTGAAGTCGATACACGTCTGGTACATGGTGTGTCGCCAACTGAAGGTATTTTACAAGTTGCCGATGAACTCAATGTCGATTTAATTATTATGGGTTCACATGGCCGCACTGGCTTGAAAAAAGCCATGCTCGGAAGCGTTGCACAAAATATTTTAACGCAGTGCCCAATCCCCGTGTTGATTGTAAAAGAATAAATAAAAAAGCCCTCATCGAGGGCATTTTTATTTATGTGATAACAATGTAAATTAGGATTGGCCAATAATTTTATGCAAACTTTGTAAATAACGTTCTGCATCTACACCCACCGAAAACTTTTTCTCAAAAAGCCCTGTGCTTTGCACACTATTAGGTGTGTATTCAACTGCTACAACAAAAGCATTGTGAACATCTTTAGATATACGAACCGCAATAATATGATGGGAGTTTAAATAAAATCCATCATCCACCTTAACCAACATACCTGCCTCAAACATTCTAATTCTTGGGTTTAAAGATTGGCGTGTATATAAAACACACCCTACTTCGACACACGAGATCTTTAAGCCTTAATATTCTACGCTTATTATGTGATATATATTGCATTTTATATTAATTTAAAGTTAATAATCACACTTAAAAATTTAGTTTTATTATTAAATCTTTTGTTATCAAGTTAATAGTTTGACTTTTATAACTTAAAAAATTTGCTCAAAAAGATCTAAACCTTGCTTTCAGATTCAGCATTAAAAAACCCTGCTCATCTCGAGATAAACAGGGTTTAATAAATGATTTAAAACATGCAAGTTAAATCAGTATTTCAACGTCAGCTTAAACACTCAACATACTGTTTAATGTTTCAGACACATTTTTTGACTTAACCAATGGTTTTAATGCCTCAAGTTCAGCCTTCACTGTACTGCGCTGTGGTTCAGCCAAAGTATACCAACGCGACAAAATTTGCAGTAAACGAGAGCCGACAATCGGATTTTTCTCATCCAATATTTTTGCCAAATTAATAATATGTTGAACACCAAAACTCCAAGTATTGACTGGATTTGCATTTAATCCACCCGTTACAGCGCGAATACGGTTTGGCACTTTCAAGTCATAGTCAGCGTGTTCAGTCAGTGCCTTAATCGTTTCATCCGTTGCTTTCGGATGTGCTGCTTGAAGCATAAACCACTGATCCATAGACAAAGCTTCATCTTTAAATTTGGTATAAAAATCTGCTAAAACAGCTTCCGCTTGTGGTGCATCATTCCATACTAATACTTTTAACGCGCCTAAGCGTTCAGACATATTTCCAGTAGTTTGATATTGCTGTTCAGCCAAATCAAATACATCTGCATCGCCTTGACGTGCCATCATCGAAAGCATGATGTTTTTCAGTGCTCGAACACCCATGGCTTGAGAGAAATCTTTTTGTAGATCCGGATCAAGTGTTAAATAGGTCTCTTTACAGAATGCGCCAAGTTCACGTGCCAAAGTACTCAATAGCGCCTCACGCTGTTCTTGAACTTTTTCTGGATTATATTCAGTGTCAATACGACTACCTAAATAACCCTCTGTCGGGACATCGAATAAACGTGAAGCAAGTAATGGATCGCGCTCAACCAATGCCGGTAATGTATTTTGAACAGCTTGAACATAGATGTCGGCATCATGGCCATTTAACAAAATACGTTCTAACAAGGTTTGGCTGGCTTGCCATTGGTTAAAACCATTCGGCTCGTACTGCATCAGGAATGCAAGCTCTTCATCTGAATAGTTAAATTCAAGATTTACAGGTGCGGAAAAATTACGTAGTAAAGAAGCAACAGGTTTAGCTGTTACCTCGGTAAAGGTGATTGATGCAGTATCGGTATCAAATAAATACACACCATCTTTTACGCCATTTTCAACCAAAGCATCAGAGTTCAAATTCAACTGCTCGCCTGTTTCTGCATTAAATAATGCAAGTGCAACTGGAATTGGAACTGCTTTTAAATTTGGATATTTCGGGTGTGCCTTTAAGCTTTGTTTCAAGCTTAAAGTATAGGTTTGATTTGCAGCATCGTACTCACCTTTTGCTTCAAGTTTTGGTGTGCCCGGTTGGTTATACCAAATCAAGAAACTCGACAAATCTACACCTGAACCCGCTGTCAGTGCTGCTACCCAATCTTCAACAGTCACGGCTTGACCATCGTGGCGTTTGAAATATTCGTCAGTACCTGCACGGAATTTTTCTTTGCCCAAGAGTGTCGCCATCATGCGGTTAATTTCCGCACCTTTTTCGTACACTGTTGCGGTATAGAAGTTATTAATTTCAACAAAATGATCTGGACGCGGTGGATGTGAAAGCGGGCCTGAATCTTCTGGAAACTGATGGGCTTTTAGCACTGCAACGTCATCGATACGTTGTACCGCAGCAGATTGTAAATCTTCTGAGAACGACTGATCACGGAATACAGTCAAACCTTCTTTTAAGCAGAGTTGGAACCAATCACGACAGGTAATACGGTTACCTGTCCAGTTATGGAAGTATTCATGTGCAATTACTGACTGAACACGCATGATTGCTGCATCAGTGGTGTATTCTTCATCAGCAAGCACACAAGAGGTATTAAAGATGTTGAGACCTTTGTTTTCCATTGCACCCATGTTGAAAGCACTAGTTGCCACAATCATATAATTGTCTAAATCATATGGACGACCATAGTGTTCTTCATCCCAACGCATTGAGTGTTTTAATGCTTCCATCGCAATGTGACATTTTGGAATATCTTTTTCTTCAGCATAAATTTCTAAAGCAACATTACGCCCTTCAGAAGTCACGTAATGATCCTTCAGTACAGCCAAATCACCAATCACGCAAGCAAATAGGTAAGACGGTTTTTTAGTCGGATCTTGCCACACGGCATAATGACGACCCTCACCCGCTTCACCTTTTTCCAATAAGTTACCATTTGCAAGTAAAACTGGAAATTTCTTATCGGCTTCAACACGTGTAGTAAATACAGACAGAACATCTGGACGGTCAGGATAGAAAGTAATTTTACGGAAACCTTCAGGCTCATTTTGCGTCACAAATAAATCTTTGCCAGCAAGATATAATCCTTCAAGCTGAGTATTATTTTCAGGATGAATCACCACTTGAGTTTCAATCACAGCCTGATCTGGCGCATTCGAGATGCGTAGTTGTTCTGCATCTAATCGATAAGCATCTGCTGAAAGTACTTCTCCATTTATTGAAATGGATTTGAGTTCTAAATCACGCCCTAACAGTACAAGATCACCAGCCGTTTGACGATGCATCACCAGTTTGCTATTTACATGGGTATAGTCATCAAACACTTGAATATCAAGATCAATACTATCAACTACATATGAAGGTTTTTGATAATCTTTTAAATATACAGTTTGGTCTGCTTCGACCATTGGATTTGCCGCGATGTTCATATCTTGTCCTGTTCCTTTGTTATCGTCGATCAGCGAAGCGTGAAAAAAATTCTAACTCGCTTGATCATACGACAAGTTTTATTGGCTGTCTGCGCATTTACAATGTTTTATATATGGGCGCAATTCCACCTATTTTCAATCATTCAATGAGAATAATTCTTTAAGTTTGGCGCATATTTAGGCATCTCTATAGCAATATCAGTGCCGTATTATTTGACTTCGGTTTTAGATTGATTCATTTAAAAAGCTTTGCATAAAAAAAGCACATTTCTGTGCTTTCTCTGACATTTATAAATCTTCACTGAAATTTAACTTTTTAAAGCCTTTAACTATTTGGAAAGATTTGGTCAAGCGCTGCGTCATAATCTGCCACAAATACAAAAGTAAAACGAGATACAAAGCCTTTTAGAAATTGTTCAATTTCATCAGTTGCTCCCGCGACATAGACCATTGAAACATTATGCTGAGTTGCTAACCCTAATAACTCCAAAGTCTTCTCTAACGTTTTATCGTGCCCAATAACCAATGCACCGACCATTACGCCTTGGTCTTTTTTATAGAGCTGCATACGAGTGATATTGCTTGTTTTTAATGCATCTGACATTTTGTATTTCCAATACGAATCTAAAGAGTTATTCACCATCATTTCCAAACGAATCTGCCTACCGATAGCAACCTATTGAGTAGCACAAATCCATTTAATTCAACTTTTAATTGAGTGCTACCTAAAAGGTGCAATGAAGATAAAATAAAATTTAATTCAATTTAACATAAGAGCCGTATAAACGCTGAAAAATCAATGATTTTAAAGATGACTTAATCTGTCTCTCTGTGTTTTCACAATGTGCACCAGTATGTATCAATAAAAACATCTAGACTTTGAATAAATATTGCACTCAATCCTAAAATAGCTATTTATAGAATTGTTACAACTTAGACCCGCATAAAATATATTTAAATATCAATAGATTAAAAATTATTATTTGATTTTTTATACATATGAATTTCAAGCTAATTATTTTGTGCACACTTTTTGCAATACCTATCTTGTAAAACAAACTTAATATTTATCAAAACAAAAAAGAGGTGCACTATGTTTATTAAAGATCATATTGTTCGGATGGAGAATCTTAAAACTTTAAAAGCGTTGGATGCCGCAAATATCGATCATAAAGTAATAGCAATGTTTATGAGCTGCGAAGGTGTCCCACTTCAACCTCACGAAGTAAGTTCGATATTGAACACTTACGATACGCTTGGCGCTAAAAAAGTGCCATCAAAAAAAGTACAAGCTCTCATTAATGCGAAACAACTTGGCGAGGAGGATGAATCAATTCCATGTCCAGCAGCCTATTAATTTTTCTTTTCAGCTAAAGTGCTGCAAATGATGCAGCACTTTTTTTATGCAAGCAAGAAAGGTATTAAATTCCGTAACCCGTACTTAAATAGAGATGTGTATAATCGACTTGAGCTTATCGAAATGATCTACAACTATGTTTAATGTGCTACGCAAACAAATGGATGACAGTACACAATGCCCTTTGTGTCGAGCATCTATGTATTGGGTAGACGCAGAACAAATGGATCAGGAATTCAACTTTCACGAATGCAGTCACTGCAAGCATCAAATCTTTCCTGAACAGCAATTGAATTGCCATTGTGAAAGCTGCCAACTTGCCCGTAAAAAACTACTCAAAGAAACGCGATTACAAGAACAACGCAAATTAAAAAATAAGGTTTTACAAGAACGTGAACTCAGTGAATTGAGTTTTGTGCAAAAACTTTTTCTACTTGCACTACTGGATAATCACGTACATGAGCACACCACACATGTGGAATACATTGATTGGGAATCCATAAAATATCACTACATCAGCCCCAATTATTTTTTTCAGCAAGCACTAAAAAAGCATTTAGTTAACGAGCAGGTTTTAATTGTTAAAGATAGTGCAATACAGGCTGAACAATATTATATCAATGTCCGTTTAGATGGATATTCTGAACCGAGTCTATTTAGCATTACCACGCAACTGCGTGCTTGGTTTTATCAAAACCTTGCTATGGGTGTCGCATTCAAAAGTGCTGATGAAGTTAAAGAAACTTTGTATCTCGTGTTGTATCAAGAAATCGTACAATTTATGCAGTTTTATTGCAAAACATGGGGAATCCAAATTGCAGGGAATAAAAGTTTCCAAGTGTTCTGTTACCGTTTATTAGATAGTTTGGCTGTAGGGCAAATCTATTACATGATTCAGTCTGCTTTAGAATACCTGCACAAGCAAAAAGCATTACAAGTTCGAAATGAAAATTTCATTAATACCAATCTATTGAAAAAGACCTTGCAGCAGTATCGTGAGCGTGGCCTACAAGAGAAATGGGAAACTTTTACCCTACCACGTCCGCCACAACTCCCTTTTAGCAAAATGAGTGAAATTTTACTGTTTAACTTTCTCGGACTAGATGAGAGCATTTTTGTGCAACCTATCCGGCATGCTTGGAAAAAAATTGAGCCTCGTTTAAGTTTTTACTCCACCAAACGTTGTATGTATTGCGGTTCACAGGAACTCTCTGTGGATTATGACGCTGAGGACTATGTCAGCTTATTCTGTCGTAATTGCAAACATCAAGACCACTACTTCACCCGTTAAGGGAGAACATGAATGAATCAATCTGAAAAATTTAATTCCACTATGAATACTGATTTATCTGACTTAAATAGTCCTCTCCTAGAAAGTGTTATCCAAGCTTGGACTGAACTTAAAACCACTCAACCTTTGGTGCATATTATTACCAATGCAGTTGCGAGTAATTATGTAGCCAATGTCCTACTGGCTGCAGGTGCATCACCTGCAATGATCGACAATCCTTTTGAAGCTGAAAGTTTTGCAACAATTGCGAGTGCTATCAATATTAATTTAGGTACGCCTACATCTGAACAAATGCAGGCAATACAAATTACTGCTCAAACTGCACAGCAATTAAGTAAAGTTTGGGTGCTTGATCCTGTCGGTTATGGCCCAGTACTGCCATGGCGTTCAGAGATGGTAAATACTCTTTTGCAATATAAACCACATGTTATTCGCGGCAATGCATCCGAGATCAACGGTCTAGCCGGTAATCAAGGTGAATCTAAAGGTGTGGATAGCACCTTAAATAGTGCTGAAACCTATTTACAAGCCAGTACTCTACTCGAACACTGTGAATGTGTTGCAATCTCGGGGGAATCCGATTTCATTTTATCTAAGCAAATGAATACAGTAGTTAAAATAAATGGTGGTAGTTATCTACAACCCAAAGTGACTGCATCGGGTTGTGCATTAGGTGCACTCATCGCTGCCTATTGTGCCGTCAGTGAGAATGTAACGACTGGAACCGTTGCTGCACATATTCACTTCGCCATCGCTGGGCAAAAGGCATTTGAGCCTGCATCAAGTGTCGGCAGTTTTAATGTTGCCTTTTTGGATGAAATATTTAATCTCAATGAAGAAGACATACAGCAATATGCAGACATTGAAATTTTACCACTCTAAATTAGATAATCTTTATAAAAAAGCCTGTACCCAAAATGAATTAGTACAGGCTTTCAAGAGTAATCCAAGTTTTAAAACTATTCTACTGTTGCCATTGAAGCATCATTAGATATTTCAATATCATCATCATCATCAGCAGCAGCATGCATGTCCTGTTCAGTCGGATTACTCAATAGCATGTCTAAATCGTAATCCCCTGTATAAATTATATTTTTAATCTTAGGGCAACCTTCTTCACTCATTTCATATTTAATAATTTTGGCTTCATTTCCAATTTTGAAATCAGCTTGCACCGTATGCGCTTTTTCATCAAAAAGAAGTTTAGGGTGAATTGATATAGGTGGATCTTGCGTATCCGTGAAGATATCGAAATCAATATTACATACCTTTTGAGATTTCTGGCAGCGAATTTCATCATTTAGACGTTGTGCCATATTACTTTCAAAATAATGCTCTACTTTTGCTACATTTAAAGTATTTAACTTTAGATTGTCCCGGTAAATTTGCTTAACCAAATCTTCAGCTGATTCACACCGATCACTTTTATTTTGAATGGGGTCATTCGTAGGCTGGCAAGCACCTAAAAATAAAACCATACTCAGCCCAATCCAATGGCTAACCTTATTCAACAACATAAAACTTCCATGTATAAAATATTAATTATTCGACTGATCGTCCCATTGCGATATTCATAGTTGCTTCAAAAATTGTTCCAACATTTAATTTGCATATACACATCATGCCCATACCATCAAAATAATCGGGTACATGCTGCATAAAAAACTGAATGTGTTCATCTGATTTATTTCTTAAACGTATTAATTGCTCCGGTGTCACTTTTGGCAAGTCACAGGGGTGTACAAATATGTCCTCTGCGCGATGTTGTACATTATGTTGCCGAGCTTTAAAGACATTTAATACATCAACATATTCTTCAGGCATCGCAACACCCTGTCGCGGATAAAATTTGACGGAACGTGAAGCAAATAAGGTATAAACCTTCGGCTGCGTTAAAGTCGTGACAAACCACATCGGCATTGAGGCAAAACGAATTTGGTATTGCATTGCCACTTTAATCGCTGAGTTTAAAGTCATATTACGGCGACGATACTCAGGTAAAAAACCCGCACGTGAATTAAAAATTAAAATCGGACGTTGATTATGTTCAAGCTTTAAAATACGGATAATATTTTGTCCGACTAATTGATTCTTATGAAAAAATTGGACAACAGGAATCGCAACAGCATCTGCATCATGCATATATTCATAGACTTGTTCGATGCTCGAATTTGGGAAAATTTTGCGATCAAACTCCCACATCTGCTGAAAATATGTATGTTTAGATTCTGCGGGTAGTTTACTGAAATCAATAATGCTCTCAGAAATTTTCATACACCCAACCCCGATCCTCTTTTAAATTGTGCTTTACACATCTGTAGGCAAATTCACTTATTGCTGCACTCCATCCAAATCGAAATTTCGTGCTTAAACATTTTTAAAATAAACTTATTTGAGAAAATAATTATTGAACTATAAAACGATAAGAATTCATTAAGGTGGTAAAAATTTTATCTGTGTTTTCATTCAAGCAGCCTAGCCTATTCATCATTCAAAAAAATGGAAGAAAATGCCAGTACCTATGAGTTGTATTTATAAACTAAGTGTTACATTGTGTAAATATAAACGAGCCTACAATTTGCTTTTTATCGAAATAATATGTGGCATGGCGCAGATATAAATATGGGTAAAAAAAAGACAGCTTCGAAAAGCTGTCTTTTAACATCTAAATGGACGTATTAAGGTTGATAGAAAATCTCAACAGTCTTAATCCGGTTATCATCCATTTCGGTCACTTTAAACTGAATACCATTAAATTCAATTTCAGTACCAACAGAAACATTACCTTGTGTTTGGTCTAAAATTAAACCTGACACACTGATGTAACCATCGTCTTCTTCAATTAAATCAAGCATACCCAGCTCTAGCTCAAGTTGGTACAAATCCAGCATACCTGATGCTTTCCAGTGCTGATCATCCACTTTTACTAAATCGAGTTGTTCATCAGCATCAGGGAATTCACCCGCAATCGCCTCAAACACATCGAGTGGAGAAATCAAACCTTGTACTGCGCCAAATTCGTCAGTCACCAGTACCAATGAACCTTTTGATGTACGCAATGTATTAATAGCATCAATCACTTTCATCTTTTGGAAAATGAAGATTGGGCGATGACGTTTAATCAATGCTTTTAAATCTTCTTCGCTATCAAGGACATCAATCAGTTCTTTCGCACGTACTATGCTGATCACTTTATCCAAGCTACCACGACATACTGGGAATAAGCTATGCGGGACAGAAAGCACTTGCTCACGAATTTGCTCAGGCGAATCATTTAAATCTACCCAAGAAATCTGATTACGCGGCGTCATAATTGATGCAACTGTACGCTCAGCAAGCGTTAATACACCACCAATCATGTAGCGCTCTTCGTCTGCAAAGGTTTCCTGTGCTTGACGCTGACCAACCGTTTCAGCCTCAATACGACCACCCATCAATTTTAAGATGTTATCTGCCGTACGATGACGAAGCGGAATTTTTGATTCATGTTTAATCGCATTACGTTGTGTAAATTGGTTAAATGCTTCAATTAGAATGGCAACACCAATACCTGAATAGATATAACCTTTCGGAATATGGAAACCAAAACCTTCCGCAATCAAGCTAATACCGATTAACAGCAAGAAGCTTAAACATAAAATCACAACTGTAGGATGGCGATTTACAAATGCAGTTAATGATTTAGATGCAAGTAACATCACTGCCATTGCAACAACCATTGCAACCATCATGACATAAATGTTGTCAACCATACCTATTGCGGTGATCACCGAATCTAAAGAGAATACGGCATCTAAAATAACAATTTGTGCAACAACGGCTGTGAAGCTTGCATAAACAACATTCGTTGTAACTTTAACTTCAGGTTTACCTTCTATTTTTTCGTGCAGTTCAGTAACTGCTTTATAAACAAGGAATAAACCACCAAATAATAAGATCAAATCTCGACCAGAGAATGTCCAATCAAATACGGTAATAAGAGGTTGAGTTAAGGTGACTAACCAAGAGATTGCAAAAAGCAATCCAAGACGCATGATTAAGGCAAGTGACAGACCAATGACACGTGCTTTATCACGTTGTTCTGGAGGAAGTTTTTCAGCCAAAATGGCAATAAATACGAGGTTATCAATACCCAGTACAATTTCTAAAACAATTAAAGTAAGCAAACCAACCCAGATACCGGGGTCTAATAAAAATTCCATTAGTTAATACCCTCACTCTGAATTGTAAAAAAATTAATTAGACCAGCGCACGGCGACGGATCCATAATGTTAACCTCTATGACTTAAGACCTTTTTATTATGCACAATCTTCAGAATTTGTATTGTGCAAATAAATATTTTTTTGATAATTACTCTAAATTTTAAATGATCTAGATTATTTTAAGATTAATTACTAAGCACTAAACATATTTTTTGTAATGCAATGATCTTACTTTATGTAATTTTATGCGCCGCTTTTTTTCATTTTATTTTATGTCAATGCTGTAAGTTCAAATCGCTTGTTCAACCCACATCAAGTAAAGCGTATAAGAAAAATTTCATCAAAAACGTGTTACTACAACTATCAACAGCAGCAAAACTAATGTAGTTATACTTAACAAATCAATAAATTCTTTTTAATTTATTACTCTCTCAATTCCAATGCAGAAAAAATAAAATATTTTATGACCTTCTATGAATGACTTAGTCATAAATCTTAGCTGGTTAAAACTAAATCAGTATTTTCTATTAAGATAATCTAAAAACGAGATATCAGTATCCTTCCATTTTTTTAGTGTGAACTATTGCTATTACCCTCTATTTTTCAATAGAATGTTAAAACATTAAATAAAATTACAAAAAAATTCAGGGGAAACTTCATGACAAAAAAATATTCAAAATTTTTGCCGTCCACGGACGACTTCAGTTTAGAAAATTTTCCGGTGGTGTATCAAAAAGTATGCTAAAAAAAAGCAGATTGAATTTTGATAAAATAGAGAAATGCAAATAACTCTAGAAATCAAATGTCCAACCTGCCTCAGTGACAGTATAAAGAAAAATGGCATCAAAGTAGATGGGAAACAGAACTACCAATGCAAAGACTG
>NZ_VOYM01000003.1:0-29372 GCF_013420285.1 Acinetobacter sp. YH01019 | reverse complement strand
CTTTCGCTCGTATTTTGGCACTACTATAAATCAATAACTTATGTCATTAGGACGGAAGAAAGTTTACATCCAGTTGTAAAAAACTTTCGCTCGTATATTGGCACCACTATAAATCAATAACTTACGTCATTAGGACGGAAGAAAGTTTACATCCAGTTGTAAAAAACTTTCGCTCGTATTTTGGCATCACTATAAATCAATAACTTACGTCATTAGGACGGAAGAAAGTTTACATCCAGTTATAAAAAACTTTCGCTCGTATTTTGGCACCACTATAAATCAATAACTTACGTCATTAGGACGGAAGAAAGTTTATATCCAGTTATAAAAAACTTTCGCTCGTATTTTGGCACCACTATAAATCAATAACTTACGTCATTAGGACGGAAGAAAGTTTACATCCAGTTATAAAAAACTTTCGCTCGTATTTTGGCATCACTATAAATCAATGACTTACGTCATTAGGACGGAAGAAAGTTTACATCCACATATAAAAAAGTTTCGCTGGGTGCCTATCTTGAGCACATATTTTTTTTGATCAAGTATTACATTGGTTAACTTACATTGTAATTGTGAATATTTCTCATATAAGGCACTGTTTTTCATAGTCTTATTTATTAAGAAATTACTGTTAAAAATGCTTTTAATCGTAGTCTAATTAACGAATTGATGCTATAATGTCTACTCAGAATGCCTATGGGAATTCGAGATATGCAATTTCAATCATTTAGTCTTAGACATCAAAAAATACTCATTAACTTCAATGTGTTTAGCTCTGGCTCGTCTGATATTTTGCTAAAAGGTGTTTTATCTGCCGAATTGCTTATTCTAGTTGATAATTTAAATGCATTTTATTCTGCAGAAGACGGTAGATACGTTGTATCAGCTGAAAAAGTTAACCACGTTACAGGTCTAGATTTTAATAAGAAAACTATCAACCAGATCATGCGAGAAGCTTGTGATTTATCATTTATGATTGATACAGATGTGAAGCAAGCTGCAGCACCTATGATTGACGAAATTCAAATCTTATCAAGTGGCGATATTACTTTTAAACTCACTAAAAGTTTTGATTTTTTTAGAAATTCTCTTAGTTTTAAAAGCATATATGAGAAGCTACCATACAGGTTCACTACTTCTAAACTAGAGTTACCGCAGATCGGTCAACAAATAATGTTAATTGCGTAATTAGGCCTCTGACGAGGCTTTTTTATTGTCTAAAATTTAGTTAGTATATACACAGCTTTAAAGCGAAAAGACTACAACGTTAGTTGGGTTGCAAATATATTTTTAGTTTTATTTTTTAATTCAATCTCAGGCAATGTACGTTGTACGTTGTTTAAAGTGGAGCAGTTATGCAAGATTCTTCACAAGTCTGCATAAGTAAAGGAATTTCAGAAGATGAAATTTTTGGATTATCGCAGTCAATCAAAGACTCAATTATTAATGCCGAAACAAAAACCATGGATCTCTTGGGTTACGGCAACAAAATCAGTAATTTCATAGTCGAATGTTATCTAGATATTCCAGTTGTTGATCAATTCATTTTTTACTTAATGTTGGTGAATGCCAAAAATAAGTATGCACATCAGCTGCAGCGCGTTATCGCTGAAAAACCTGAATTATCCCAAATTGAAGCATTACAACTAGCGAACAACTTTGTTCTGAATTTTGAATACATCCGTCAAATTCTTTTATTCAAAAATAAAGCTAATTACCTTAGCAATGGCCGTATCAAATCTTTGGCATGGAATACGCTAAATAGTGTTGGTAAAGTGATGCTACCAATGAGCTCTTTACGCCAAATGGACAGCGAACCATTTTCAAGAAATGACGTAGACAGCGTAACTCATAAAAGAATGTTTGCCAGTACGGGCTATTTTGAATTAGATAACAATGCGTTTATTTGCTATCAGCTTGAAGAAACGTTGATTGCCAATCTATCTGAATTAGATTTTGATAAAAAGGGGCGCTACACAGTTCTCGACACTTTAACGGTTCTTGGATTTAAGGACCGTTTTGATCTTTATATGTATAACTTGATGAAGATCAATGAGTTTCGTGGCGAAGTGGTTATTCCTTACATTGACTTCAAAGCATTAACCGAGTTTTCAGTAGAATTTAAATACAAAGCAAGTGATTTTTACCGTAAACGACTTCTTGTTTCATTAGAAAGACTGAATAACAATCCATCTATTGAATTATTTATTTCTGTTAAGTATGAACCATGCAATAAGCGTACACCAGATCGTGACAATTTTTGCAATTATCGTTTTCAGATTCAGTTGAAGTCCAACTATCGTAAAGCGCTTAATACATTAAATGAAATGTGTGCAAAGGTTCAGGATGAACAGGGCAATGAGCTTAAAATCAGTAATGCGCTCTTCACTTCAGCAATTCGATTGAATAATGGTGAACCTGAAAAAGTAATAGAACTTGTTAAGGATCGTTTAGCTGCTTATACAACTAAGAATGGACCATCATATTTAGCTAAAAATCTTAATTTGGTTGCGTCTTATGTTACGCGAGCTCTAGAAGATCTATATAAAAGTAATCACTTCTTTGAAAGATTCCTAAACGATATGAAGCAAGCAGATAATTTACTTTATCTGAGAAATCGTGATAAGAAAGTTGAGATCGAAAACAAAAGTGCATCTACTTTCTCAAGCGAATTCATTAATATTCGCGACAAAGTTGATGTTACCACTTGTGAAATTCTTACAAACGCTGAGTACATTTCAAAGAAAACGGAAGCTACTGTAATTATTGATTATGCTTTCATACGTAATTCTATTTTTATTACACATCCTCATTTGCGCCACCAGCGAAATGCAGACGAGAAAAAATACATAGATCTCGTATGTGAAAGCACAAAGCTTTGCCAAATATTCTTTGGTACAGGTAATGAAAATAAAAAAACGTTAACTCAAAACTATTTAACAGAACTCCTGTTTGAACATTTTTTTGATGATAATTTCCACTTGAACTCAGATGTATTGAAGAATCTTCTAAAAAAAGATAAGGACTATTGGGTACAAGAAAAGCAAAAGACATTTATGCGGTTGTGGAAACTTGCAAATGAGTTCAGTTTAAAAGCTATTAGTCCAGCGAACTACAACGGTAAAGAGAGTTCAGACAATGAATAATAAACTTTATTTATGTGCAATTTTTACGGCTACTATATTGAGTAGTAGTGCAAATGCCGATTTTAGTGATTGGTATAAAAAAGCAACTTCAAATGAAGAATCAACTCAGCAAGTGCCAGCTCAACAACAGCAAGCACCTGGTCAAGTTCAACAGCAAGCACCTGGTCAAGTTCAACAGCAAGCACCAGTTCAGGTTCAGCAACAGCCGATACAGCAAAGACAATATAATTCTAATCGGAACACCACAGCTACGCGTTACCAAAACAATAATGCAAATGTCACTGGTGATTCTGGCCTTGAAGCACGAATGAATAACTTGAATTCGACCATTGAGAATCTAAACAAGTCATCAAAAAGTGGTGACAACCTCACGAATAACTATCTAAATATTGTTCAATTCATAGTGATAAACGAAGAAACACGTAAATTGGATGGTAAAGACAATACATCACTGATCAATAACATGTTGGCTGGTATTGTGAGTTGTCAGAATAAATACAAAGTCGATGTTATACAAAAAGTGAATAATCAACTCCCAAGAGATGTTGCTAACACCGTACAACGGTATTTAAGCCAGAATGGACGCTCTATTGGTGCAAACGGCAACTGTTTATACTAATTAAACCCCCTTTTAAAACCGTCCTTAAAAGGCGGTTTTTTTTTATTCTTAAAACATACCTATTTATTTTAAAACCACATTCTATATACTACTAACAGTTTAATGCATATTAATGTGGGTTTTATCATGATCAGTTCTAAAACAATATATGAACTATATCAATTGCTCAATCAATCCGAAGTACAAGAATTAAAATCATCTATAACTGAGACTTTTGGTGCAGATGTGGAAAGTGAAGTTGATAAAAGCCCGGTCTTACAGCAAAAGATCAATTATTTTATTTATCAATATATACATCTCAAACATACAGAAAGAACAGACAAGATCTTGTTCGATGCAAATGAGTCAGCTCACGAGGATGTAAAAACAGAACACCTTAAAAGTGAGCCAGTACCCTTATTAAAAGATTTTGTATCAAACAGCAGCAATAAAAGTTTAGCACCTGAAGAACAAAAAGATGTAGTTGCAGTCACTTTACCAGCCGAATTATCTGACATTCCTGTTGAACCAACAAATCAAAACAATACAGGAAATAATGAAGTAAAACATGACTATAACATTATCCTTGATGGTCGAACTAAGCTAAATATATTGCTCGAAAGATATTTAAGTGGTGTTGATGATGTGGCTCGTGAAATCATTGTGAAGTGCTTTCTTGTTATCTCTATATTTGTAGCACTGATCTCTCTTGCTATGGTTTTTCTGAATACGACCAATATTAACCAGATCCAAGAAATGTATGACATTGGCCATAAAACATTCCTATTCCAATATGCTGAAGTCTGCAATGTAAATGTTGAAGTTGCAAAAGCGAATCCATGTGTTATCTCAGAAATCAATAAACGTATTTCTGAACTATCAAATAGCAGATTTTGGAACACGTTCGGGTTGGTGCTTTTCTCACTTTTATCGTGCTTTTTCTTCTACCATATCTCTACTTACCGTGATTCTAAAGATAAGCACAACGGCTAGTCTTAAAAGGGGGTAGGGTGTTTTAAAGTGGTCTTAAATGGCCATTTTTTTATTTTAATAACAAAGTTTTATAGTTGATAAAAGGTATTCTAAAAGTATAATAGATACACTCTTAAAACTGGAATGCATTGTGCTTTTTAAAATTCCAAAAACGGGTGAGATTGATTCAAGTGAACAATCGATGACAGGCCTGGTACTCAAATCGGCATACAACTTAGTTGCCATTTTCAATATTTGCTACATCTTTGTAGTTGTATTCTTTGTGTTTGAAATGTTTTTAAATACAACGATATACAAGATTAAATATCTACCAGAAACCCTCAATACTCCATCATATATATTGCAAATCATCATATTCATTTTATGTTTTTCTTCAGTTCTGTATGCGATAAACAAAATGTTTGATGAAAAGTACATCCCTACACGCAAAGAAATCTATCTATTCCTTATCTCTTTTACTATCAATAGTTTATTAATGTTTATTTTTTTAGCTACCAAATAACACTGTAATACCATGTTTCCACCGTAGCCTAAGCAAAAGTTACCTATTTTCTTAGGTTTTAAAAGCAGTGCTCAAGGGCAGAATTAAAACACAAAAAAATAAAATTAATAGTTTTAAAAAATATTTTTTAAAACTAAATCAGTGATAATATGTAACCAACGTTAAGTTTAAGAAAGTATATTATGTCTGATATTCGCAGCATCTATTTTTACGGTAATAATAAAAGTATCAAATTGGGTAAAAACCCAATCTTAAATACTGTCTTTGAAATTTTTCCAGCCACTAAAACCCCTTTAAAGCGGATTCTTAATCATAAACACCAGTGGGTTAGTAATTGCGCTTTTTACGTGCCTAACGATGTGAAAAGTGAATGGATTAAAACGGTAACACTTTCAATTTTGACAATCTCAATTATGGCTTCCTTCCGTAATGCAATTGCACAGCAAAAAGGGTTGTCACCAAACGATGAAGCGCTTGATGAAGAGGTAGAGAACCTTGTGCCAGATTCGTTATTCAATTCTGCTATTGAATTATCGGATCTTAAAAAAAGTTTATTAGAAGTTTTGCCAAATTTAATGAGCGAATACCTTGCACAAAACTTTGGTGAATACGAAAGCATTATTACAAACGGTGTAGCTAAGCTTTTTATTGATAACCATGAATTTTTGGATAAGCAACTTGATTCTGATGCTGGAACAGATAATCAGATTTCAATGTTGAATTTTACTGACAATGCAGATGAATTATTTCACACAACAAACTATATTTTAGTCCGTATTGCTGATTCAAATGAAAACTTGAAAATCAACTTTACTAACAGCAAACCACATGCAGAACACTTAGGCCGAATTCTGCATACATTGTTGGGGGATGAAAGTTTTGAGATCTCAAAAGGTTCAATTGAGATACCTAATGACGAAGATGGCCAAGAAATTTTCATCTTTGAAAAAGAAACGAACTTTATTGATTTTTACAATTCATTATTGCTGGAAGTTAGTTTTTTTCTAGATCATGCAACAGTCTTAGAGCATATAGAAAAGTATGCACCAATTAACCAAACACTAAGCAGTTTGAGTGAGAATTTAGAAAAGAATATTAACTTTGTCATTTCTTCATTCAAAGAAACTCGCGATCTATCTGCATATTTAGAAAGCCGTGCTCAAATCATAGGGTTGATTCATGAAGCTGCACAAATCGCCAGCATTGAAATACAGCCAGTTGCTCAGGCTAAGGACCTTAAATCGTTAATTGAATCGCATCACCTGGTTACTTTTAATGATAAAGACACCTTTAAACAATTTAATTTATTTTGAGGTGAATATGAAATTTGTTATTAAAAATGGCATTGGTACACGTAAAGTCGAAGTGGATCTCGCATTAGATATACCATTGGTGCTACAAAAATCCATTTCTGTAATTGAGTATGAAGATTTCTTTAAATATTTTAGTGAGCAACATTTTCACATTTGCAAATTTAGAACGTTGAACTTTAAAGGTAATAGAGTAGAGGGAAGTAGTAAGGAATTAAATCGCTTTATCTGGCTTGCTATGGCACATCAAGCTTATATGGAGCGTAAAGCTTTACTACCAAGTAAATATATTGCGGATCTAGAAGCTTCAATTTCAAGCATGTTTAATTTAGAGAGCGAATCGCGAGAATGGTACCGAGCTATTCACAAAGCCATAGATGCTTACCTTAAATCACAATTTCCTGAAGCAATAGAGTTTTTACCTTCCAATATTGCACCACTGGATGAAGTGACTAAAATTCTTATGCAAGAAGTACAGCCAGTGATACCAGTTGCAGACGAGCCAGCGAAGCTTTATAGCTGATTCTAGAAATAATTAAGACATAAAAAAACCATCTAAAAATTAGATGGTTTTTTTGTTTGTGTTTTTATAATTTTGCGAATACTTCAGGATTGTCATTCATAAACTGTTCAATGAAATCATTGTCTAATTCGACATGTTTTGGAAGCTTCTCATGTTCACGAACAATGGATTTTATAGATTCAATATTTTGCTGATTGAAAACAGGTGTTGTACGGCTCTTATAGCCAGTATCAGCCATCGCATAGCGATCATCAAACATACCTGAAGAAGTATTAGAATCGACTTCTGAGTCGCTTATAGATAGTGTTAAGTTGCGGTCTTCAGCTAACTTTAAAATGAATTCGTCAGAGATAAAGTTACGTAGCTCATGCAGCATAGATTCAACTTTATTGTGTTTAAAAAGCACCTTTGCAATTGAACGACAAGATAAGAAACCTTTTGTGATGTTTAGATCTAGTAATTTTTGAGGAATGATTGGATCGCTTTTCTTGTTGCTATTCGCGATCTGTTCAACTTCTTCATCAGTCATAGAAGCAATAATGTTTTTAAAGAAATTGCCATATTGAAACTTTTCAATTTTCTCCAGCATTGTCACTTGTTCTGTATCTAATAAGCAAAAAGAAATAGGTTTAAGCTTGCGTTGGTCGGTTTTGCTTAAACTGCCATTTTGGTTTAAGCGGTTCTCTTTGGTTTTAGCGATAGTTTTAGAGTTAGTCATTTTAAACACCTTTCAATATGTTTTAAACTTTGGTTAATACCAATAATCATATTATAAGCGGTTTTAGCTAAAATACAAAAAATGAACATTTTGTTTTTTTAAAAAAATCTTTTAAATGTTTTTCGTATATACTATAACAATATCTATCTTAAAAGGTATAACGCGTGATTAAAACTGATACAGGCGATACGATTGGAGAGGGTTTAACGAGTCCTCAGGATGAAGTTCTAGCATTGTTAGAAGAATGCTTAAACACTGAACAATATACAGCTCGTATTACTTATATATGTGAAGATGGCGGTCAATTAGTAGGTAAAAAGGCAGCTTTAAAGATTTTAAAGGAACAAGAGGACAATGGTTTAATGCTGGTGCCAATACCAGTCTTAGGAAAACAACTAAGAGTCTGGAGTGGTTTAAGTAAAACCAAAATGTCTAGTCACATAGGCTTGTACAACAATATACAGTGGTCAAAGTTTGAAAGTGGCGAAAAGTTAATAACAAAGCAAGCGTGGACATTACTTCAACTTAGACTTGGGGTTCATCCAAAATACAAATTGGTTTTAAAAAATGAATTAGATGTCGAGTGAATTATATGTTAGTGAAATTAGCCCTTAGTGGTCATGCTTCTCCAGAAGCTTTAAGTAAATTTGAACGTATCAAAGCGTATGTGCCAGATAGCGCACCTGTTTTGGTCACATACTTTAATAAACAAGTTTTATTAAGTGATCTACTGGTTAATTTTTCTAATTTTTTACCATCGCTCGAAATCACAAAAGATAAAGACATGCTGGTTACGATTAGAGGAAATGAAACACCTTTAGTCGAATTTATTGTCAATTTAAAACTATACAGCATGAAATTAGGCAAACTTTTCTTTGAATTTGAGAATCAATTTAAAGAAAAAGAGCAAGACTTTAAGGACTTTATTAAACGTCACAAACTTAAAGGTTTTGATCATGCCAATTTTGTTAATTACGTGAAACTAGGTGCATATGATAGTGCTTTAGACCTTATCAAACACCAGTACGAAAGCGTTAAAAAAACATTCTTTGTACTGTTTAAAGATCGTTTCACCCTATTAGAAAGCAAGGGTTTTATTTAAGGATATTCTATGGAAATGTTAGATCCATCAAACACAAACCCTGGACTCTTTTTAGTCATAATGGCTACGGCAATTGGTACCATACTTTTTGGTTTTTTAATGGTCGCTTTAATTGCACGATATAAGTTCAAGATTAAAGTTACGGTATCTAGTTTTATAGCTGCAGTTACTTTATCTGTATTTAGCTTTATATGCTTTGGTTCACTTGGTCCGATGGAACCTAAATACAGTACTTCAGTTGTTCAGCTTTATGCGTTGGGCTTACTGGCTGGTACTTTAATATTAAATATAGTTCTTCTGAAATTATTCAGCCCTAAAACTATTGAACAGTTAGCTTTGAAAGGCTTTAATAAGTCAGAAAATGAACAAAAAGAGCATTACAAAAACATCTTAAAAGAGTTTAAATGCATTACTGATTTGGAAGATAAAAACAAGCTTAATAAGCGCAGTTTTAACTTGTTAAATGTTTTTAAAAATAAAGGAAAACAAAATGTTTGATTTTAAGATGAAATCTTTGTGTGTTTTGGCTGTTGCCGGATCTCTTTTAACTGGTTGCGTATCTAGTACTATTGATGGAATGGGTTCTAAACGCAAACAAATCATGTTGTATTCTGAAAAAGAATATCTTCAGCAAAGTACTCAGTCTTACAACAACATCATCACGACTGCTAAACAGCGTGGATTGATTGTGAATAACGCTCAAGTAAATAGAGTAGCAAAACGTCTTATCGCACAAGTTCCACATTATCGAGCTGACGCAGCAAATTGGAATTGGGAAGTTAATACAATCCGAGATAATGAAATCAACGCGTTTTGTCTATCTGGAGGCAAGATCGGTGTGTTGACTGGTTCTATCACAAAAATTAATGCAACTGATGATGAATTGGCTGCACTGATCGGCCACGAAATTGCACATGCTTTACGTGATCATGGGCGTGAAAAGGTAAGTAAAAAGCTTTTAACTGGTTTAGGTGTGCTTGCAGCTAGTTCGGCTGGTCTAGGTGACATGGTTGTATCTGGCACAAGCTTACTAGGCGATTATGGGGTTAACTTACCTGGTTCGCGCAAACTTGAAAGTGAAGCGGATCTTCTAGGTGTTGATATTATGGTTCGTGCTGGTTACAACCCACAGGGCGCAATCAGCTTTTGGAATAAAGTAGTAGCCCAAGAAAAACAGGGCACTAAAATTGATTTCTTATCAACGCATCCTACTTCAGAAAAACGAATTGTAGAGATCCAAGACTACATCAACCAAAATTACAGGAAATAATAAAAGGAGCTGGTTATGGATATTTACACAGTTATCCGAGTGAGCAAAAAGTTGTTTGACCACGGTTATGTTGTAATACCAGAACACAAAGTAGATTTTAAATCGGCTTTACTGCTCTTAAATGAACAAACCGTTGATGATCGATTTCTAATATCTAAAGATATAGTAGGTGCTGAAATCAGAGGGAATTTTGCCTTAATTGAAAAGGAGGGGAAGTTTCAATTGTTCACCAAAGGAATAGATTACTTTTGTTTGAATGTTGAGCCTGAAAAATCCAGTACTGATCCTAAACCTGAAAAAGAGGTAAAAAAGAGTAATGTTGTTCTCAAAAACCGTTATTTATATAAAAGTGGCGTGAAGCAGATCGGGGAGCTGGACACGTACAAGAAAAGAAGCGTCAAGATTACGAATGTAGGAAAACCATTTGTACTAAAACAAAAATTGCATGACGTTCCAGATTGGCTTTTTGAAAAGCTAAAAGACCAAGAGGTATGTTGGATCTATTTTGAATATGCTGAAGAACAATTATCAGAAGCACCAATAGAAACTGCACCAATCAATTTAAAAAGTGACATTGAAAGTTGTGTTAAATACTTTAAGTTACATGGTGAAAAAACAAGAAAAAAACCAATTATCAATGCTGAAGCACCAGGTAACGTAAACCTATTCAGATATTGTGATTTACGGCGCATTGATCAGGAATTAAAAGTCTTATTTGTTTGTAGTGAAAACTATCTTTGGTTACTGGAACAAAATAGACAAGATCCACTACCTAACATCAAATTAAACAATATTAGTTTTGGCGGTTGGATCATTCCCAAGACGACAAACCAAGATATGTTAAATAAGCTAATAATGTTAGATAAAGAATTGAAAACGAATCCAGGTGCTTATCATCTAAGGGATTAAGAAAGGTTTCGGCAAGAAACGCCCCTCAACAAAAGTTCTGTTTCTTGCCTACACCTTAGAGGTCAATAATGAAAACAAAAAGCCATTCCCTTACGAAAGTTCATGACCTTAAATTATCAATAACCAATAGTTTAATACACCTACAATAAAAAAGTTTTAGTGATCGTGGTGATCTGTTTCAATTACGTCAGTATTGTTTGCATTAAACTTAGCTTGCTCTTTATAAAAATTATAGTCGGCATTGTCGTATACAAGCTCTTTTGGGTAAGGGATACCAATTTCATCAAGCATTAAAGCGTAATAATGCGGTATTGGCTTGGTTGGATTGAAGTATGGTTCAGGGTAGTACTGAGTAACGACTTTAGCGGAGTAGGAGTTAACGAGTTGATCTACATCGCTTTCTATTGTTTTTTGTTGGTCATTGTAATAAGAGTCAACAAGCTCTTTGTCTGAGTGGCTTGCTGCACAACCTGAAAATATTAAAGGTATTAAAATAGCGATAATTCTATAATGTTTCATTTTAAATAGGCTCAGGTGTAGTGTATATTTAATGGAACGTTAAAATACTTTAGATTATACATGACTTTTAAAGATGCTGTAACACCACCTTTTAGCAGAGGAAAAAGAGAACATAAGTTCTTGGCTAAAATGTTAAAATCTGAAAAAGATAAGATTAAGCTTTATACCAAAAGCTTAAGAAAAATTACTTTTAATGAGCTTTTAATTAGAGCAACTTTAATCTTAGTTGTGGTTTTTGCGTTAAGTTTTTGTATCTTTGGCGTATACCTATCTTTGAACGGTTTATTTTCAAAAGATGTGCATTTAGGAATTATTGGCATTATAGGTGATAGTAGTAGAATAATATTATGTACCATCTCAGCTATATTGTGTGCGGTTACAGCCTTCAAATTGTTTAAGAAAGCAAAAATTGACTGGAAAGAACATCAGTCATCAAAACGATATGCCAAAGCAATAACGAAAGAGTACCAGTCATTAAATAATTTGATTTTGGAACAGATTAAACAAGATAAAACAGGCAGTTATTGGCTGAACAGCAAAGAGATCCTGAGCATAACAGAGCAATACGAAGATAACATAAATGAAAACACAAAAGATTATCTGGTAAGTTTTACGCAAGATACGACTAAAAAGTATGTTAGGTTTTACATATATAATAATTCGCATATCTCTAATGGGTATACCAATGTTTTACATATACACTCGACTACTTTAACAATTTATTCACATTGTCTAAGTTATTCGGATTCGTTAAGTGTTAAAGACCTTTTAGCTATTTCTGTTAAAAGTATTTGCATAAATTATTAGTTTTACTATAATACTTTTAAGAACAAAATTTAAATGTTTCTTACGACATTAAAAGAATGGGAGGCTTATAGCTTCCCATTTTTCTTTTTAAAATAACTATTATTTTTCTAAAACATCATTTGCCTTTTTCTCAAAACCCTTAACTTCTGCTAAAAGTTCTTTATTTTGGGCCATTGTGTCAGTAAAGGTCTGTTTCGAGAATTTAATGAATTCCAATGCATCATTGATTGATTGTTCTTTGCTGGGCTTCACGTACTTAGGCAGCTTATTGAATTCAGTATCCACATTTCTATTGATCGCAGAAAAGTCTTTATCAAGCGACTCGAATGCTGCACTGGTTGACTCAAGCTGTATACGTTCAGAAACTCTATGGTCGATGTTTTGGAACACCAGGAACACACATACAAAAACTAAACTAGCAATTAAACTATTTTTTAGAACAACTGTATCCATTTTAAACCCTTTAACATTTCTTTGATATTTTTAGTATAATCACTTCAATGTCTTTAAAAATTTTTTTAAAAAATATGTCTAAAGCCTCTAACGTTGAGCTCTTAAACTTTTATAGTCTTGTGGAAGTACCTTTTAAATATGCTCACAAAGAGGTGTTGTTCTCCATTTCTATTTTATATTTTAACGGTAAAACTAAATCATACGTTCATTATCACAAATTTGAAGATGAAGAATTGCAGACTGTTCTAGGGTATGTGGTTTCGGAGAGTCTGGCGTGGACCTTTGGATCTTTGAAAACTGATAAATTCACTGTTAATCAGAATTTTATTTTCAATACAGTGCAAGAAGTGGAAAAAAGCCTTAAAGAACAAATAAATGCTGTATATAAAAGCACGGGTATAAATGCTAAGTTTTCCATGCAATATGCCTTAAAGGATAAGCCATCTGCAGAAAACAACGACTTATTAGAGAAGATATTTGCGATTGATAAAATGCTACCATTTGCTTTTACATTTAATATTAACGGCGGTTATGAAGTTGCATTAAAAGAATGTTCGTTAAAACTAATTAATGATATTGGGTTTTTCGCTTAAAAGTCCTTAAACTATTAAATACCACTTCATTAAAACTTATTTTTAATTATAATGTGGGGTATTAGTAGTTTTAAGTTAGGTCATTAAGTAGTGAATAAGAAAACCCTTACCATAGCGATATTGTCAGTTTTACTATTTGGTTGTGATAAGTTAAAGCCTTCAAATACTGATACTGCATCTCAAGAAGAACAAATAGATCCCATTGAAAAGAAAGTTGAGGAACAAGTTCGCAAATATGATGAACGTGTTACCACTTACAATCCATCTAACTACAAATTACCTCAATCAAGCCTTTCTACCACCAACCACAAAGTAGCGTGTAATTTTGGTGTAGGGGGAGATCTACCAGCTTTGGCATCAAATGGCATGTTCTCACAGCCGTTATATCGTATTGAAGCTGAGCAGATCATGGATAAAGTTCAGGGCGATGTGATGTATGCCCCTTATTCAATCGCGACATCTGTTGAGGGTGATGTTTTATATGAATCTGAAATTGATAGCTTTGATCGACAGCTAAATACATTACGAAGTTATCAAATTAAATCATCTGAACAAAATATCATTTCGTCATCTGGCTTTTACACCAATTCAAACAAAGCTGTTCGTATGGCACCTATCCGCAGTTACCCGGTTGCTTATGTGAAGCGCTTGGACGGCGATATTGTTTCTACATCTATGTTTAATGATGCATGCGACAAAGAAGTAGGTGTACGTAACTACAAATGGCGCGAAATTGATGTGTCGGGCAAACCATATGCAAGTTTGGCATCCACTGTATCTGAGCAGATTGTTCGGGTGAATCAGTTTGGCATGTTCACCAGTGCATCAAATTTTTACAGCTACTTCAGTAGTGAGTTTGGCAACTTCTTGGCTGCAAATAACAAGTTTAGATCCGCATTGGAGAAATCAGGACGTTTCCCTAAAGGTTCAAAAATCTACGTTCCATCTGAGATTAAAACGTCTGATGAAACACTGGTGATTACGAAGAACCCTGAGCTTGAAATTACAGACTTCCAAAAAGACAAGGTTTTAGAGGCATACAACAAAGAGGCCAAAATGCGGAATCTTGGCCAGATCGTATTCAAGGTCTACAACCTCAAAAACAATACTGTTTTCTATACACCATGGAATGAAACCAAGCACCGTGAAGCGGTCGAGTTTGAACCTATTGTTGTTATCGATGGCAAGGCTTATTCAGCAGTTTGGCATGTTCCTAATACTTTGACATTCAATGATTCGACCAGTGCTGGAAACTTAACGTATTACAACGCTACGGCGCATAACGCATTCGTCAATGCTGTTAAAGGTATATACCAAGGTCAGCAAAGCATGGTTGGTACAGAGCACGAAGATGATACCGAATATTCAATGAAGACTGCAGTTGAATACCAGAAAGCTCAGGCAGAGAAATAATATGGAATTAAGCACTATTGAAAAGAATACCGAAGCTCAAGACATTCAATCTGATGCGTATGACCAGCGTGTACATTCAGTACTGATAGTACCTGAACATGCCCTAAAAAAAATTGAGTCGATGATTTTGGCTACTGGTCATGTACAAAGTGACAGTACCAATCTTTTAGAAGTTTTAAGGCCAATGCCTGAAGAATTCAGAAAAGACGTTGATAACACCGAATTTACAGAAAAAGAAAACGGCGACATCGGTGATGCAGCCGTGGTCATTGTTGATGGTTTGATTCACGACACAAAACGCGGTGTTTGGATCTCTCAAAATTGGGGTTGTGGTAGTCCTAAATTCACCAAGCTTATTCAGGCTGGAGCTGAGCCACCAATTGAACTGATTGGCAAAAATAAGGGGGATAAGTTTAGTGCGACTTTAACGCACGAATTTCAAAAAGCGTATGAGCGAATGGGTTATACCCAAAAACAGGTCGGTTATATACACATCCTATCAAATGGTGCACCAACGACTTTCTTTAACTACCTGAGTGACGAATTGCTGTGCAAACTGGAATTCATATCAGTAGACAACAACCGTTTAAACGCCTCACAAACTAACTTTTACAGTGCCGTAGAGCGAGGATCTGTTTCAGATTGGGGAGTGAGCTATCACAGAAAACCTTTTAACTTAGAAAATTACCCGATCAATTCTCTATTGGTGTCGGGATTAACAATAACTTTTATTTTGTACCTGATTTACAGCTATCTTTTTGGAGCTTAATAACAAATGAAATATTTAAACAGACCATCTCAAAACCGCGAAAACCATCATTACTTTAATCAACAACAGGGCGACAATAGAAAACAGCACAATCCGAACCATCATCACCACTCTATTAGCTTAAATGATGTATTTCGGTCGTTATTAGCCCTTACTCAACTAGACAAAGACATCCCGACATTGATCAAGCTTTTTGAAGAACAAGGGCTTGAAATATGCGAAACGCGTGTACGCACTTGGTCAACACCCGTGCATATCAACAATAGACCAATACCACACATTATTTTTGTTGGTTTTATGAAATTACTTGAGCGCATCAATGCTGAAGCGAAACTCAAAGATATTAATCTGTTTGATCTGTCAGAGATCTTGGACGATATACGCAACTAACAATTAAGTGGTTTAGCTATGACTGAAGAAATAAATAGTAATGAAAAAAAAGATGGTCCTATTACGGATGTAGGTAAAAAGTTTGCTGGTGCACGTAAAGACAACCCATCACCAGACTTTTCAGGCAACATGAATGGAATTAAGTCTGACAGCCTAGTGACTAAAAAGGAATATTGGCAAAAGCCTGATTTTAGAGCTGATGCCCAATCTGGCCACAAACCTGTAAAACATGCACTATTATTTTCTTTGGTCTATGCAAACTTAACCAACAAGCCTTTAGGGGGTGGTTGGTTTTGCATAGATCAAAAGCAATGGGATGATGCCTACATTGCTACACTACACTTCTTAAAAAACAAATATGAAAGCTCACACTACGAACGTTTAGAACAACTGACAGACGACTTTAATGCGTACATGAGCGTTAAGTTTGGTGCTGGACGAAGTGAAAAAGATATTTTAGAACGCTACTCAGCTGGACGACATACCAATCGCAGAGTTAAACACCCACTATCATTTAGTTCAGACACACAGTTACGCTTAAATAATCTAATCCCTTTAGGATGGCCAGACGATCGTGTACTTGATGCAGATAATTATGGTGCCAAAAAGTTATTAAACACTGAGACTGGTCAATATAAGTGGTATGCCGTTAAATCCATTTCAGCAAAGCGCTTTCAAACACTAGATGATTGGACAGAATACGACACATTCAATGCAGCACTAGAAAAAGTAAAAACATTTTTTCAGCCAATTTTAGATGAACGAGTCATAGAACCCAAAAAAGGACGCGCAAAACCCCCAAAAAGACCGCGCTACGACAGAGTTGAAGTACGCGAGGGTAAGGACCATCGAAAGGGTGAAAACATCGATAGCCAGTTGCTTATGGACTATTTCAAATTTTCTGGAGTCGAGTTCGGTAATTGGGTAAATCAAAAGGAACGTGCATGGTTTCTGAATTGCACGTATGACTCACTAATGGATCTTGTCGAACTTCTAGGTCTACCCGTTACGTTCGCATCTTTAGGCGGTAAGCTAGGAATAGCATTCGGTTCGCGTGGCACAGGCGTTGATAGCGCAGCTGCTCACTTTGAACCAGGTAATATGCTTATTCATTTGACCAAGACGCAAGGTGTTGGAGCACTAGCCCATGAGTTCGCGCACGGATTTGATTGTGTTTTGGCAAAACGAAACGGACTCAATAATAACTTTTTTAGCGAATACTTTCTTTACACCAGTAAAGGGCGTTACTCAGTACAGAATCATCAAGAGTCAGCATACAAACATCTTAAAGATGGCCAGACTGCAGATAAGTTTATCAAGCTGGTTAATTATCTTACTTTTAAGTCAACCAAATACCTTGATTACGAAGAAAGACAAGGCGGTACGGGCTTTATGAATAACGCCATGCACCTAGATCAATCACGGTCAATGTATTGGTCACAGCCAACAGAAATCTTTGCCAGACTGTTTGAATGTTGGGTGACGGATAAGCTGGCTGAAAATGATCAACAAAATGGGTTTTTGGTGCACGGCACAGAAGAGTCGGCAAATAGTTGGAATATGAAGTTAAGCGCATATCCAACAGGCAGAGAACGGGCAATTTTAGTTGATTTGATGGATGATTGGCTAAAAGCATTAGTGAGGTCGTGGACGAAATGAATGCAATCACCAAGACCTCAAAAAAAGAACGGATCTTATTCAATAATCCCAAAGCAACACGACTTTACAGGGAAGCAATAACAGAGCTTATTGCGTTTAAACCTTGGGAAGTTAACGCCACTGAGAATATGCTTACGATCTGCAACACCTACCGCTATGTCGTGAATAAACGTTGTTGTTTAGGGTACGAGTTTTGGTGTTACGACCGAAGCGAAAAAGAATGGGTACGTGTTAAGCCCTCAAGCGGTCGCCACAACCCAATCTACCGAATTAATTATTTCAGCTACGGTCATTACACCTCATTTGGAGAAATCTTTGTCAAGGTAGCCACCGACTTTCTTCATGTAAAGAGAATCGAGAAAGGTTTTAACTTCACGAGCAAAGAGCTTACGCTTGTGGAAATACTGTATATGTCTTACATAAGAGGCTTATACAAAAACCACTCATACTCAAATTACGTCATAGTTGAATGGTTTAAAAGAACCAGTGGGATCGACTTCACACATATTGTAAAGACAGGTTTTAAGGTTGGCTACTATACAGCACGGCATCTGCAAACACTCAAAATCGTAGATTTCTTGGCAAAGAGAAGTCTAGATTGTGCTGCAGCTGAAAGGTACATCATAAACAATCCAGATTTTACCGCGCTATATGTCTACCTAGATCCGCTGGACCGCGAGAAAAGAATCACAGCCGAACTTTTAAATGACGGCGTATTTTTGAATATTGATGGTTGTATGAATTATCTGTTCAAAATACCGAGAAAATCATTTAACCGGTTTAAAAACATTGGTACCTCAATCACGGCTCATTTTTTTGGAACAATCAGAACTGATCTTGAGTACGGCAGAGAAAATGCCTTGATGGATGGTAAGCCAAACGGCACCTATGATGAACATATATACCGTTTCAGAGAACATCAAAGCGTTGAGATCCTACTTTATTTGAGTGGACTACATCTGGAGCTAGGTGTAAAAAAACCGAATAGTCGTTTTATAAATCGCTTGCTAAACAGGACTCTTCGCCATGTGTTGCGTGGCAATAACTGGCAGTTGTGCAAACATAACATTAAGACCATTTACCATGCTTTCTATAAGCATATGTATATCAACAAAGACACAAAGGCACGTAACGCCTATATCGGGAAGCAGTCAGAATCAAACCAGCTTTCTTCAGATATAGATATAATCTTTGATTACATGCAACAGGTTAGAGCTCACCAGTTTGATAAGCGGTCAAGCATCCAAGGCATGAAGATCCGTATTCAAAAATGGTTAGATGAAAAAAATAGACTGCAGATAGAAAACAAAAAACAAAAATTAATCGATCGCAACTGGCCAGCAAGAGTCTTACCCGAACCAGTTGAGCACAACGGGTACCGTTTTACTGAGATCCTGAATTTTTATGACCTCTACATCGAGGGAAGTAAAATGAGCCATTGTGTATATCACAACTTTAAACACTCAGTAGAAGAGGGTTCAGTGCTCGTATTCCATGTTCAACAAGACAACGATCTAGAAGAACAGGCGACACTTGGTTTAGAGATGGTCGATCAAAAATATATGGTTTTTCAAAATTACGGATACCGTAACAAGGTACCGAGTGATGGCCTTAAAAAAGCTACACGAGCATTTTTAAAAGAAATTAATCAAAACCAAGTTCGTTAATTAAAGACAAATAGTTAAAATCATTGTGCAAAAATTAAGTTTTGTATCCATATTTAAGTGGTAGGAAAAATATGCCAAATATTCCAACAAACTCATGTTCAAACTTCAAAGAATTTACGTTGTATTTGAGTGAAACAGATTGTAATAAAGGTATTATATATCTATCAACAGGGGCCGGTGAATTTACCGCCAAAATAGATTTGACAGGAGGGATAAATTGGAACTTCTCGAAAAAGAACATGTATAAGCCTGTTATACAATTTCAAGCCATAGTCTTTATGCATGATCAGTTACTATCAGCGTTTGAAAACAACAGTGGAAAGTACTTTGGTGGATTATCGTCAGCGATTGATCAAGTAAAGGCTAAGATTACTCGCATATACAAAAAAATGGAGTCTGGTGAGAAAACAAAGGAAATTCAGGTTGAGAAAGCCTACATTGAAGATATACAGGCAAAGTATTTAGAAATTGTTCAGGAAATGATTATGCGTAATGGTGCATCATGTAAATACATTAAGCCACCAGAAAGTATTAACCAGAAAGGTCGTCTAGAATATATTGGTGGTATTTATGATCAACAGTTAGGTTTATACCGTGTTGTGAGTCTAATGGACCATTACTATAATTTCGATGGTTTTGATGTAAAGAACTAATTTAAATCCTAAGCTAAATATTTGCTTTATGATTTTTTTATACAATAAAGTTTTGTATTTAAAAAATCCTATCAATTTTTTGGCTTTGTAAAATGTTCGAGAATCTCACCAATGACAACTTATGTGTCGCGTGACGGAACAATGAGCTACTACCCTATTTATTTTGTATCGGATTTAACAGAATTAAAATTCTCAAAGGAGTAGAAAAGGCACTACCCCACAATTTTTTTCTCTCAAAATGTCATTCACTGTCATTTTTTAGTGGCAAGTACCAGGTGCAATTCTTTTTACGGTGTATTACACCGTAGATGTTTTGAGTGAGCTTAGCTGGCACCGTAAAAGTTTTGATCGACAAAATATCCAAAGTCAACTGGACTGTTAATCCATTTGCTAAACAAAACGTGAAACAGCAAATTATTGTAGTCTATATATTTTTCATAATTGTTCACGATACCTAAGTTCAGCAAGTTTTTTTCAAACTCAATGCGTTCAATGGGTTCTGATTTCACAAATGCATGGATGGATGCTTTGATTGTGGGAGGAAAATAAAGTGTCATCCTAACTACAGGACCCTGCAACGTAGCAATTCCTGTAAAAATCCATTTAAAACAATGACTTATTTCAATTCTGCCATCTGCAAGCGTTTTGTGGGGATGGAGGCCGGAATCATTAAAGTATCATCCTAATTTTCGCTCAACCTTGGAAAATGCTGAGAATCGTAAAAATAAAGTTTCATCCTTTCCGCTACTAGTTCAAGGCTTTCTTCCGGCCGCCGGCAACAACGCTGCTTGGCTGAGGCGATCCACTTGCGCTACCGCTCACTGATCAGATCGAACTTGAACTCGACGAGCAGCCAACCATCAGGCCGAGCGTGATCGCCAAAAAAAACGGATCATGCGAAATCCTTCGTTGAGTTTGGCGCGGGTTTTAGCAAATCAGCTGGCCCGCGATCCGGTTGAGAGTGATCCGAAGCGGTCCTTGACGACCGGCACAAATCGGCCGATTCTGTTGAAAAAGTAGCTTTAGCGGCAGCCTGCCGATCAGGTGTGCCTGCTGTCGAAGTGGCTGCAAGCCACTTCAAGTTGCCTTCCGGCGTTTCACTGAGCGTCCTTGCTCAGGTTTAAGGGTTAATTTGAGGGTTTCTGCTCGTAGCAGGCATACCTATCCCGTCAGCGGTGGCCCTTGAGGCAAAAGCTTGGCCATGCGGCGCAGGTTCTGCACCATCGCAGCCAAGGTGAATTCGTCAGTGGCACCCGTTAGGCCACGCAGTCGTAAACGGTCGAGTTTCATGATCCGTTTGAGGTGGGCGAAAAGCATCTCCACCTTCTTTCGTTCGCAGCGAGAGACGAGGTACTCCGGTGTCTTGGCGATGCGTCGAGCCACGTCGCGGGCAGCCTCATGGATGCTGCGGACGATCTTCCGATTCGGCGTGTTGGGGCAGCATTTCGCTTTCAACGGGCAGGTGGCGCAGTCGGTTTGGCTGGAGCGGTAAATGACGGTTTTGGCCTTAGTTACCCGCGACCTTTGCTGGGTGAAGGCGCGCCATTCACTGCGTAGCGGTTTGCCGGCTGGGCAGCGATATTCATTGGCGTCCTGACTCCAGTGAAAGTCGTTACTGGAGAGGCTGTCGTCCTTGCGCTCGGTCTTGTCCCACACCGGCACATGCGGTTCGATGTCCTTTTCTTCGACCATCCAGGCCAGCATCGGGGCGGTGCCATAAGCGGTATCGCCGATAAGGCGTTCCGGTGTGAGATCGAACTGCGCCTCGACACGCTCGACCATCGTCCTAGTCGAATCGACTTCGGCGGTACGGTGCGCCGGGGTAGCTTCCACGTCCATGATCACACCGTGCTCAGTGTCGATCAGGTAATTCGTGGAGTAGGCAAAAAAGGCCGGGCCACCTGGCGCTGCTGTCCAACGGGACTGAGGATCAGTGAGCGAAATTTTCTTGGGAAGAGCCTCAGCCAGCGCCTCTTCATCAAGGGCTTCGAGGTACTCGCGCACTGCGCGGCTGCTGAGCTTTGGATCGTTCCAATCGACCTCATCTCCCGCCACCCCACGTTGCCGGCTGGCATCCGCCTTAATGATGCTGGCGTCGACGGCGAAACCTTCACCCTTGACTAGGCCGGCTGCCATGCAGCGCCGCAGCACCTCATTGAATAACCAGCGGAATAGATCGCTGTCACGAAAACGCCCATGGCGATTCTTCGAGAAGGTCGAGTGATTGGGGACTTCGTCTTCCAGACCCAACCGGCAGAACCAGCGATAGGCCAGGTTCAGGTGCACCTCTTCGCACAATCGCCGCTCGGAACGAATGCCATAGCAAGTAGCCGACGACCAGCATGCGCACCATCAACTCCGGGTCAATCGAGGGACGCCCGATGGGGCTATAGAAATCTGCCAGGTAGGCACGTAGATCACTGAGATCCAAGCACTGGTCGATGCTGCGCAGGAGATGTTGGGCCGGGACGTGATCTTCCAGATTGAACGAGTAGAACAGGCGCTGCTGTCCTCCCGGTAACTGTCCCATCATGCTGTTCGCCCCCACGCTCGCTGACAAAGCAATTTTGCCAACGGCATGGGGAGGCCGCTACTTTTTCAACAGAATCGGCCGCACACAGCCATTCGGCTCAACAGAACCCTGCCTTTACCCCACCAAACTCCGGAAACTCGCCCGGTAGTCCGTCGGCTTGAGATGCACATGTTGGCTGAGGTCGCCGGGTAGCGTGAACAGGCGCGGACCGTCCCGAAACTGGAACACGCGATACAGATGGAATTGATCGCCCGCCTCCTTGGAGAATTCGAGTTCGTTGTGGCTGACCAAGAAAGACGAGCCTACCCCGCCATTGGTGGTTTTCACCTCGATGAAGCGCTCATGGGCGTCCTCTTCGAACGACAGGATGTCGAACCCCGCACCGTCTCCCTGGGTGTCGGACACCCAATCCAGCCGCTGAAAAAGCTCTGGGTGGCCGAGCTCGGTCAGGCGTTGCTGTTCGTAGCCAATCACCCACTGCTCCCCTGCCCGGCCCAGCTTGCGGTTGGCTTCATCGCGAGCGGCATAATCGAACTTTCGCGGTAGGCGTTGCCGTAGAGATGCCGGGGTACGCACAAGCACTTCACGGGCGGGTGGTTCTACCAAAGCCGCTCGGTAGGTTTTGTCACCCGGAAGTTTTACCTCCTCCAGGGCATCGACAAGAGCGCCGACCGTCTGCTGATGTTCCAGAACGTAGGCGTGTACGGATTTACGCAGCAGCAGTTGGCTGTTGCCGCGTGGCTTGTAGCCGTTGATATAGGGCAGGCCCAGGGCATCGAGTACGGCGCTAATGTTCTGGTGCTTGAGCTCGACTGAAGACTTGCTGCGACCGTTCAGCAGTTGGCGCAGTGCCTGGTTGTGCTCGGACTTGTTGTACGGCTCCCCAGCCGCCTCGGCACGCAGCATGTCGAAATAGTCTTCGACCGTGGCCAGGACCTCTTCTTCGGACCAGTCTTCGCCGATGCGAATGATGCGAAACCCGAGCCGCGTCAGCGCCGGAACGACGGTCGCCTCGCCACCGGAGAAGCTGTCAGCAGTGAGCGGGCCCTGCTCGGGAAATTGCTTGCCGAAGGCCACACCGGCGATGGCCTTGGAATCGCAATCGGTGCCGGTCTTCGGATCACGTACCAGGAAGTCGCGGGACTTGCCGTAGCCGTGGCGCGCCAGGAATTTCGTGCGGCCCAGTTGCACGAACTCATCGATGGCAGCCTGCACGGCGGCGGGGCTTCGAAGCTGGGAGAGTTGAGACACAGGGTCCTTCCTTACTGTCATGGTGTGCCGGGAACCGCCGAGCCACGAGATTATGAGTAGCCCCTGAACAGAAACGTCACGATAAAAGCCGTGAACGCCACCAGGCCCATTAAATCCCTTGCGTATTTGCAGCCCGTGCTGTCCAAACCTGTACCAGGTCCGATCAACACGCTCCAACCATTGAGGTACGAAAACACCGCCTGACCGAACAAAAAATGCGTGATAGCCGCCGCAGCCATGACGCCGGAATCGTCAGACAGGCTGTAGCTGTTGACCATTGCCCTGTACGCCTGCATCTGAAATGGCTATTGCCCTGATGGGAGCCGGCTTTTCAGCCACCGACACCAGCGATGCCGTCAATATTCTTTACCCGATAACCATGACCGTACAAGCTAACAAGGCCTGGCAAGCCAGCGGACTTAAAAAGTCTTTTTTTCTACCATCCCACAAAAAAGTTCGTGGTGGAGAAAAGATAAGCTATGCAAGGCTTTAGGAGACGTGGTTTTTCAGGATGACGAAGAACGATTCGGCGCTAGGTGCAACATAGGTGCATCGCACGAGCGCTAGGAACGGCGAAAAAAGGCGGACGTGGCGAAATCGGTAGACGCAGCAGACTTTAAAATTGGAGTGCCCGCGGGGAAATCCGCGGAGTAGAACCGCTCAAAGTCGGGGAACGCTAACGGGCAATACCCTAAGCCAATCCCGAGCCAAGCCCCTTCGGGGGAAGGTGTAGAGACTGGACGGGCGGCGCCTAAAGCCTTCGGGCAATGGCGAAGGGACAGTCCAGACCACGAACGTCATCAGACGGCGGCGAAAGTCGAGGTGGTACGAAAATCTGCTTCTCTGTGAGAGTACGGGTTCGAGTCCCGTCGTCCGCACCACAAAGCCAAACATCCCTGCGATGATCGACCTCTGGGCGTTTGGTCGTGAGCCCGCCACCCTCGCGCTACGCTTTGCGCAGGCGTCGAAGGCGATCAGGTGCGCCCATCGATTCCGTCGAGCACCATCGCTGCGAGTTCATCGCTGGTGTGTGCACCACTATCGAGAACACGGGTTGTGCATGGAAGCCGTTCCCTTGCGGCCAAGCATCGGGCGACATTCGCTAATCGCCACTCTCGAATCTCCGCATTTCGATTCGGGTCAGGATGCATGGTCTGGTTCGCGATCCGGTGACGCAATAGGTCCTCGTTGAGCGTCAGAAAGATGTGCAGCAGCTGATCGTCGATCCGCCTTACCCCGTCGAGTATCTCAGTCAGATAGTCCGGGTGCACGAGCGTCATTGGGATGATGATGTCCTGCGAGTAATTCCTTCGAATCTCCCTGACCGCCGCGATCGTAAGTCCCCTCCACAAGGGGAGATCCTGATAGTCTCCGCTCGCTGGCATGGGGACCGTTTCTTTCACCACGAACCCGATTTCCTCGGGGTCAAAGATCAGCGATTTGGAACGCCGATCGCGCAGCCGCTTAGCGAGCGTCGTCTTTCCGGCGCCGAAAGGTCCGTTGATCCAGATTATCATTGTCGACGGCCTCTAACCTGAAGGCTCGCAAGAGCGCTCGACGGCCTCGTGCGGAGGCACGATCGGAGTGGTTCCGAAATGCTTCTCAAGATAGGTGACGCCGAACGTCACGATGTCCTGCGCGTCGAACAGGTAGCACTGAGCAAAGCCCACGACACCTTCTCGATGGCGACCGAGCTTCACGTAAGCATTTGCTATAGTTTCAACCGCATCCGGCTTTCCTTCGATAGCAAAGCAATCGAGAATGCCGTTTGAATCGTAATCCGATGCCGTTTTCCAGGCGACTTCACCGTCTCTTCCAAGCATCGGCATCTCATACGTCACCCACCGTTTGTTGGGGATATCGGCAACCGCCTCGGCGTAGTGCAATGCGGTAACGGAGTTTAGCGGCGCACCCAACAGCAGGGCCTTCCCGCCAAGGCGAACGAACCGCTCGACGGGCGATCCTTCCCCCAAGGCGTGACCGAGTTCGTGAGGCTCCGTCAGCGTTTCAGCCAGCGGACCAACCGCGACCATCGATGCATCGGGGTGCGCGCTGCGCCGCGCGCCGGGGGCTTGAACCAGAAATTGATTCAGCAGGCCGAACCCACGGTAAGTCCCGGCTGTTGCGGGATCGAACGGCAGCCAGGTACGGCGGGCTTCGTCATCCAGCCGAGCGCCATTCAGAGTCTCCTCGTAGGGTGATCGGTCCCACGACGCGTATCCCATCACAGTGCCAGTCGGCCCAACCGCGGAGCGTAACGCGGCAACGACCGTCTCCGCTCCTCCTTCGACCGGACCAATCGCTTTAAGTGAGGCATGCACCATCAAGAGGTCACCGGTTTGGACTCCGAGTTTTTGAAGCGCCTCCGTTATTGCCTTCCGCGTATGCATCGCGATATCTCCTCTAAACTGCAAAACACTATACCTATCGAGATATCACTCTACTATACCTATCGAGATATATAGAGGTGGTCCCACTTGTTTGAACAACTAAAAGCGTATTTATAAGTGATATTCCGCTCTAGTTAAGCCACCTTGTTTTGTTGGGGTAGCTGATCATAGTAAAACTCATTTGGTGTCATTTTGTCTAGACTCGAATGAGGTCGTTTCAAATTATAAGAGACCTTTGCACGAAACAGCCCCTTTGCTCGAGGCATACCACCAAACCGAAAAAAAACAAAGAATGGCAATGAAATAAGCAAAACAATGGCTAAATCATGGATAAAATCTCCAAATGGTTGTTAAATTTGTGTCTATTGGCTGAGCTTACTAACCAACAGACACAATAACCCTAGGCGAGTCCGTATTTTCGTTTCAAGCTTAGGGCAGTTTTTAAATTATGCACCATGCTTGCAAGCAAAGTGCTGGTATGAAATTGCATTAACCCTAAATGACGAGCTTTGCTCATCCCATAATGCAGTTTAAAATGTCCAAAGACCCGCTCAACGGTGTTTCTAGTTTGGCTCTTTTGGGTATTATTGCGTTTTTGCTGTTCGGTTAAGGGTGTATTGCGCCATGCTCTATCATGAATATGATTTTTTATCGGTGGTTCATGCTCGGCAAGGTAGTCATCATGGGCTTGGCTTTTATACGCACTGTCAGCATACACGGCTGATTCATCATCTGTTAACAGCGTGGTAAAACATTGGGAATCATGGACATTGGCAGGGGTAGTTTCAACCTTTTTGACAAAGCTGTCTTCATCACAGTTGAGATGAATTTTAAAGCCGTAGGTGGTTTTTACTTTACCTGTACTGTCTTTTTTACTGACATAGGCGGCTTCGTTATCTTGGGTATTGTCGGTGTGTTTGCCTTTCTTAGGTCGTTTGTTTTTAGCTTCAACGATACTGGCATCGATGATGCTGACACTGCCCGCTTTGATAAAAATGTTTTGTTGGGCTAGTTGCTCATTGATTTGGTTGAACAATGGTTCAATCAGTCTAAGCTCACCTAGGTGTTTGTGGTATCGCCAAATGGTGCTATGGTCGGGTACATCATCCGTTAATGATAGGCCAACAAAGCGACGAAATAGTAAGTCTCGTGCCAGTTGTTTTTCCATGGCTGGATCCGATAGGTTATAGAGTTTTTGTAAGAGTAATACTTTAAACATGATGACAGGGTGAAAGGCAGATTCCCCACGCTCACTGCTATGAACGTGGCGTAAGGTTTGCTCGATAGTTTGCCAGTCAATTAGGTTGTGTAGTTCATCTAATTCTTCGATGGCTTTGTGAGCGTTAATGAGACTGTCTGCTAGGGAGAGTTGCCCTGTTTGTTTCCATGCCATAGTCGTGTTTTTTGCTAGGTGATTGATTTTATTGTATTATACCAATTTAATGAACTTTTGTGTGTTTATTCGTGCAAAGGTTTCTATAAACTGCTAAACTACACCCACTCAAATTAGTGGGTGTAATTAGTTTGAGTTATAAAAATCTCACAACTGAAATCGTTTGATCTATCTTAGACACCTTGTGAATACGGTGTATTAAGCCGCGAAATCTCAGCGCATTCAAAAAAACGTAATTTAATAAATTTCTCAGTGCTTGCCATTGGGCTTAGTCGTCTCTCCCTCTAACTGACTTTGCTCAGGCTTGTACGCATTTTATATGTAGATAACAATGCAAAACGTACAAACTTTAAAGTTAAGCCGTGCCACATTGATGTTTCCTTTGGCATTGGTTTTATTCGAATTTTCGGTCTATATCGGTAATGATTTAGTCCAACCTGCCATGCTCGCCATTACCCAAGATTTTGGGGTCAGCAGTGCATGGGCACCGTCGTCTATGTCTTTTTACTTACTGGGCGGTGCTTGTGTCGCATGGTTGCTTGGGCCACTCTCAGACCGTTTAGGCCGTAAAAAGGTGTTGCTCGCAGGTGTAGCATTTTTTGTGCTGACCTGCCTTGCAATTTTACTCACTCAAAATATTGAGTCTTTTTTGGCACTCCGCTTTTTACAAGGTGTGGGGCTGTCGATGATTTCTGCGGTGGGTTATGCCGCAGTACAGGAAAGTTTTGAAGAGCGTGATGCCATTAAAGTCATGGCTCTCATGGCGAATATTTCTTTGCTAGCACCGTTACTTGGTCCTGTGGTCGGGGCGTTTATGATTGACCATGTGTCATGGCATTGGGGCTTTATTGGCATTGCCTTTTTGGCTTTTTTAAGTTGGTTTGGTTTAAAAGCCAAAATGCCTGCGACACAACAGCGTCATTCTAAAAAGCCGCTGCGCTATATTTGGGATGACTATAAGACGGTCTATAAAAATAAGACCTTTTTGGCGCTCACCTTTGGCCTACCCATGGTCGCGATGCCGTTGATGCTGTGGATAGCACTGTCACCCGTGATCTTGGTGGAAGAACTTGGCTTGAGCAGTATGCAATACGGCTTGGCACAGTTCTCCGTCTTGGGCGGTCTCATTCTGGGCAACATTGTACTGATTAAAGTCATCGACAAAATGGCACTGGGTAAAACCGTGTTACTCGGTTTGCCCTTGATGTTCATCGGTACGCTGTTGGTAGTGCTCGGCACGATTTTCCAAAGCTATTTCTTGCCGTTACTGATTGTGGGGATGACTTTGGTGAGCTTCGGTGAAGGCATTAGTTTTTCAGTGTTATACCGCTTTGCGTTGATGTCATCGGAAGTGTCCAAAGGGACGGTTGCTGCAGCCGTTTCGGTTCTGATGATGTTTACGTTCTTCTTCGTGATTGAACTGGTTCGCATAGCTTATGTGGCATTTGGTCTTTGGGCTTATAGTTTAGTCTGCCTCATTTTGATTGCACTTTGGTTTAGCTTTCCACGTGCGACCGTGAAAAAAGTGATGCAAAAACGTCTTGAGAGTGGTGTTTACTAAAATTTTATTCACTGAATTCAGCGAAGCTCACATCATAAAAAAGCGCCCATTCAAATGAATGTGCGCTTTTTTATTATGGCTTTAAATAATCCTTTTTAAAGCCAGTTTTTAAACTCAGGCTTCTATTATTAATGAAGTTTTCGGACCATTCAGGATCGTTCGATTTACTCAAAATATCTTTGAGCCAAACCTTTAATGTTTCAATTGGATAATCTGCATTTTTGTATAAGTTAATCACGGTGATAATCTG
>NZ_VOYM01000042.1:0-32031 GCF_013420285.1 Acinetobacter sp. YH01019 | reverse complement strand
TGGACTGGTATTTATATAAAATCAGGCATTTAGTTGAAAATATGTTTTGTAGATTAAAGCAATTTAGAGGAATAGCTACTCGATATGACAAGCTCAAAAGAAATTATCAAAGTTCTGTTGCTTTAGCCTGTATATTTTTATGGCTACCTTTATAGGGTTAATTATGAACAGTAAATGTCAACAGACCCTAATGATTTAATTATTTTGTTGTAAATAAAAACAACGATTCCTTGTTTCGGCGCAAAAGACCAAGGGGAAAGCCTTACAGAAATGTAGGGCTTTTTTAATAGCAGCTTAATTTAAATTGAACCGTACCGGGTTTGTCGGAGAGTCAATATTCTGAGATGAGAAGTATTGCTTCGCAAGACGTAGCGAAGCGTAGTGTCCCGATGACAAAATTAAAATATACCCCTGAAATCAGAGAAAGAGCGGTTCAATTATTGATTGAATCCGAAAAAGATTATCCTTCTACTTGGGCTGCAATCACAGCAATTGCGCCTAAGATTGGTTGTACTCCTGAAACACTTCGTGCCTGGCATCAAAAGCATTTAGATCAGCAAAATCCTATTAAAGTACAACAGATATCTGATCAAGAAAAAATGAAGCAAATGGAACGTGAAATTAAAGAATTAAAGCGTGCCAATGAAATTCTACGTAAAGCAGCCGCTTTTTTCGCCCAGGCGGAGCTCGACCGCCCACACAAATAATGGTGGATTTCATCCATAACAATAAAGACTTATATGGTGTTGATGTGATTTGTAGGATTTTACCGATCGCACCTTCAACCTATTACCGGACTCTAGATCTCTGCGATGAGAAGCATTGCTTCGCAAGGGAACATCGAGCGAAACGAGATCTACATGATGAGCATCATGCTGAACAAATTAAACGAATTTGGAAGGAAAGTTCAGGTCGATATGGTGTACGTAAAGTCTGGCAAAAATTAAAACGTGAGGGTTATGTTATTGCACGTTGTACAGTTGCTCGATTGATGCAAAAGCTAGGTATACAAGGTGTTTGGCGTGGTAAGAATAAACAAACCACCCGTAACCGAGATGACCAAAAACGGGCAGATGATTTAGTGAAACGTAATTTTAATGCTGATCATCCAAACCAACTATGGGTGGGTGACTTTACCTATATTCAAACTCATTCAGGCTGGGTATATACCGCATTTGTTATTGATGTGTTCTCACGAGCAATTGTTGGATGGAAAGTATCTACACGGATGAATACAGATATGGTACTCGATGCATTGGAGCAAGCATTGCACGATCGAGGCATGCCAAAGAATGTGATTCATCATTCCGATAGAGGTGTTCAATATCTTTCTATTCGCTATACCAATCGTTTAGAAGCTGCAAATTTACGAGCATCAGTCGGTACAACTGGTGATTCATACGATAATGCTCTGGCTGAAACGGTGAATGGCTTATACAAAACAGAGGTGATTGAATATTTAAAAGCAGATTGGCAAGGTTTAGCAGATGTACAACTTGCGACACTAAACTGGGTAGATTGGTTCAATAAAAAGCGTGTACACAGTGCACTGGGTTATGTATCGCCTTTTGAGTTTGACGCAATGTACTATGATAAGATTAACCCGTTAGGTCAGGTGGCCTAACTTAAATAAAAAAGTCTCCGACAAACCCGGTACGGTTCAGTTTGTGCAACAAAGCCAAATTGAAATATCAAGACTAACAAGAAATTCAAATTGATTACTAATAGAGCGGCTCACGGTGCCCTATCTTTTAGAAAAACGTATCTGCCGATACATTAAACCGCTCAGACAATGCCTTAATATGACGAATATTCAGTTGGCGTTTACCACTTAAAATCTCAGAAATCACAGATTGGGTTGCAACTTCTGCTAAGTCAGACTGACCTAAACCATGTTGCTCCATCAAAAAAGCCAAAGCAGCACGACCATCCCCTTTAGGCATAGGAAGATGCTCATTTTCATAATCAGAAACCAAATCACCAAGCTGATGAATAAGCCCCATTAAAGGATTAGACTCATCATCACCAACGGTATCTAAAAGTTCATCTAAAGCTTCAACAAGTGTATGAAAGTCGTCTTCATTTTCTGGCTTGCTGAGCAATGGTGCAACGTAGTGCCAGTGGTCTACGGCCTGTTTAATCATCGCGTTCATACTAACCTTCCTTCCAATGACCTTTGTCATATTCTTTATGGGACAAGACATGACGAATATACACACGTTTTGCCTGATACATCACGACGGCAATAAGTCGGATCTTGTTCCCGCCAATATCGAATACATGGAACTTTCCAACTTTATCGACAGCTGGAAAGAGCTGTTTCATCTCAGCAAAATCTTTCGGATCGTTTGCCTTTATGGTTCGATACCAACCATCTAATGCCGTTTCAGCCTGTGGCCACTTTTGTATTGCTTCTATAATTCTAGCGTGGGTGATCACATGCATAACATTTTATCGCATTTTGCTATAAATCAAGTATAAACCAATTATCGCATTTTGCAATATTGAAGGGCCAGGATGAATAAAGCGCCAAATGGCGCTTTATTAATTATCAGAGGCTTTGTTGCACAAACCTATCTGTAAAGGCTTTTTCAGCGATATAATTTTCAAATGAAGAAGCCTACACACAAAATCTACCGCACAACCAATTGGCCCGCATATAATCGAGCACTCATGAGTCGCGGAAATATTGCCATTTGGTTTGATCCTGCTACGCTCCATCAAAAGGCAAGCAAGGGCGAAATCAAACCTACTGGTAATCCTCCCATAAATAACCGAAGTTAAAAGTGGTGGAAGTTGAAATCAAAACTGGTTTCTTATATAGGTTGATGACAATAAAAATGTTTAACCTATTTTTACCCGAGTAAAATGTTAGGAACTAAAGATTACTACTGTAATCTTTAGTTGCTTCTCTAACTCAAAAAACACATTTTTTTCTATACTTTAAATACCCTATAAAAAACAGAAAAATAGAGCCTAATATCAAATACCGATTCACTAATTTCCCACGAATTTTATCGTAAAAATTAACAATGAATTGATCTATATAAGGCATCATCTGCGTCACGCTTCGTGTCTCAAAATAATGACCGAGTTGAGCATTCAGCCATGTGATAACAGCGATACAAAATATAAAAAAGACACAAGGAAGTATCCAGACCTTTGGATAGCGCTCTAGCACTATCAGTAACGTATAGAACTCCTCTTGTATCCAATTCCACATATATCAACCCTTTATCGCATTACACCCTGTTGCAAACTATATTTCCATGACATTCTAAATGCAGTATCTTTTGAATAATGCTTATACATATCCATATCGATTTTTCTTTGACGAAGCATGATTTCATTCATAATCTTGTCAAAAGCTAGATCTTTAGTATGCGGATCAGGATTATTCAGATACTTACTTTCGAAATCAGCATGTTCTTTTATCTGTTTTAAGATATTCACAAATTTTACTTTTTGCTCTTCAGGCGTTGCAGCCCAACCTCCAAACCAGCGTTCATTAAACGTTTTAATGATTTCATCTAATGGGTCTTCTTCAGTTTCACCGCCATGAGCACCACGAGGATTCGAATTTGTCGGATCTAGAACTGTCTCTTCAGCATCTAACTCAATTTGCTCATTCAGTTTTTTACGCTGTAATCCATATGAGTTTAAATCAACTGAGTTTAACAACTCATCCAAGGCATCCGCTTCTGGATCTTCAATTTTGAGTTTCGGAATCAAGAACTTTAAGAACCAATACAGCTTTTCCCAAGCTGGAACTTCATATGGCAAAATTGAAGCCATCTGTCCATAAATCTTCACGAATTGCTTTGCCTTGATCTTGAAGTCAGCTTTATCTTCAGGAGTGAGTTCTAATTCAGCCTCAAAGCGTGCAACGGCGATATCAATAATTGGACTTAACTTTTCTGCATCGACTGAATCGAAATACTTCGTAGCGAAATCTTCCACCTCAGTAGATTCATATACCGCAACACCATCTAACTCATCTTTTAGTTCGTTGAGTACATTAATATCGGTCGCTTGTGACAACGTAGTCGACGTGTAGAAACGATCAAATGATTGTTTGATATCTTCTATCTCATTGAAGAAATCGAGCACAAATAGATCTTCAGTTCTCTTACCTAATTTAGGTGCAGAACGATTTAAGCGAGACAGCGCTTGTACGCAGAGTACATCAGCCAACTTCTTGTCAACGTACATCGTACATAGCTTTGGCTGATCGAAACCAGTGAGGTATTTGTTCGCAACAATAAGTAAGCGATACTGATCTTCATTCACACCTGCAGGCTTCTTATCACCAACATAGCCTCGATCAAACATGTCTTTGGTGTCATTGTCAGAGAACCCGTTGAGAATTGCTTCTGTATATTCAATACCATCTACTTTCTTCTCACCAGAGAAAGCAATGATGGCTTTAAATGGATATCCGGTTTGCTCAAGCAGTCGGTCAATCGCTTTGTAATATCGAATTGCAGACTCAATATTTTGAGTCACAATCATTCCTTTGGCCTTACCTTTTAATTTTTTGGTATTTACAACATGTTGAATGAAATGATCCAACATTACTTCAGCTTTGATATCAATGGTCTGTTGGGTTTTCTCTACATAACTTCGTAAGGTTTTCTGCGCTTTTTTAGTATCGAATAATGGATTGTCTAGAATTGATTTCTCAATTTCATAGAAACTCTTATATGTCGTATAATTGGACAAGACATCTAGAATAAACCCTTCTTCAATCGCCTGTTTCATCGAATACAGATCAAAAGGTTTAAACGAGCCATCAGCTTGCTTTTCACCAAACTTTTCTAAAGTTGTATTCTTTGGCGTTGCAGTAAAGGCAAAATAGGACGCATTGCCTTTCATCTTACGTGCCAACATCGCACTTAGAATTTTGTCTTGAGCATCTACACCATCACTGTCTTCATTAGCTTTACCCATAACTTCATTCATTTTGTCATGGGCAACACCTGACTGAGAACTATGTGCTTCATCAATGATCACAGCAAAACGCTTATCACTTAAATCTGCAATCCCATCAATAATGAAAGGAAATTTTTGGATCGTGGTAATGATAATTTTTTTGCCATTTTCTAAAGCAGATTTCAGCTCTGATGACTTATGGGCATGTGCCATAATATTCTTGACCTCAGAAAACTCCTTAATGTTCTCTTTAAGCTGTTTATCAAGAATACGGCGGTCCGTCACCACAATAACTGAATCAAATAGTGGATGTTCCAGTCCTCTACTTCCAGGAATATCTTTCTCTGCCGGGTAGGCTTCAATTAACTGGAATGCTGCCCACGTAATCGAATTTGACTTACCCGAACCTGCCGAATGCTGAATGAGATAAGTTTGACCCACCCCATGAGTTGAGACATCATGAATAAGACGGCGTACCACGCTGAGCTGATGATAACGAGGAAAATAGAGATTCCTTTTGTCTAATAAGGTTTTCTCATCACCATCTAGTCGTACGAAATGCTGAATGATATTTGCCAGACTTTCTTTAGAAAGTAGCTCTTTCCAAAGGTATGCAGTTTTATGACCCTCTGCATTTGGCGGATTTCCTGCACCTGCATTATGTCCCTTGTTAAACGGTAAGAAGAATGTATTCGCCCCAGCAAGCTTCGTGGTCATATAGACTTCATCGGTATCTACAGCCATATGCACGATACAACGTGCAAAGTTGAGTAAGGGCTGAGTGATATCTCGATCTTGCTTATATTGCTTTTGTCCATGGTGACGAGCGTTCTGCCCCGTCCATTCATTCTTTAATTCAAAGGTAATGATCGGAATACCATTTACAAAGACCACCATGTCAATTTCTTGCAGTGGGTTTGCTTTTGAATAGCGCAATTGGCGAGTTACACTGAAAATGTTCTGCTTGAATCGGTCTTTAATCTTCTGAGAACTACTTGCCAACGGCGCTGGGTACATCAACTGAAAATGTGCTTGATCTACGGCGAGACCTTTTTTAAGTAGATGAACCACCCCATGCTTTCGGATCATTCGATCAAAGCGTTCGTAGATTTTTCGTTGCCAATCGTGTGGATTAAATTTCTGAATCTTTGCCAGCTCATCAGCTTGTGTTTGTTCTAAAAACTGCCAGAAATATTGAGTATCTAAGGCATAAAGCATGTCAAAGTTTGAAGGTGAACCTGATACAAAGCCATGATGAGGTTGAGCAATGTCGGTTAAACCTGCTTTAACATTTTCAAGGCATGTTCCAGTCAGCGCTTTTTCAATTGCCATTTCTAATGCACGTTCATTGGTTAAACTAACCATTAAGCAACCTCTACTATTTCTGGGTGTTTAATTTCATCTAATACTTGCTGTTGTGCTTTGATGATATTTTTAAACTCTCGCATCTCTTCACTTGTGATTGGTCTAAAAACTTCAACATCTTCTATGTTTTTTTCTATGATTTCATTGATAAATACACCATTTTTAAACGTGATCCGAAGCCTATTTTGAACTTTTAAACTTGGCATGATCTCTCTGCTAGAAACAGATAAATAATCAAGGTCTGTGTTTGTTAAACCATATTCTGCTGTCTGCAAGGTGTGATATAAAACATAACTTCTTAACTCAGCATGTGTCCCACTAAGCTTTGACTTTTTGAGTAAAAAGATAAGATCTTCACTTTCCTTTCTAATTTGCGCATCAGAACAATACTTAAAAATCTTTTCATCAAGAATAAAATATTTTCTCCAATCATAGATTTGAGCTAACTTTTGATTCCTAATAGCATTCAGTTTTTCAAAGCTGACATCACCCTCTAACATATCTAATAAGATTTTGAGCTGAGGGGATTTATTATTTTCAGAGACTCTATTGCGATCAAATACAGCTCGCCAATTTTCTGCTCTATCACGATAAGAGTTATAAATAGCAGAACAGAAACTTAAATTTCTTCCGCGTTTAACGAAATAGTAATTTACGCTATCACCTAAGCTTAATAATGACCGATGTAGTCGATATTCCTTATCTTTTATAAATTCATCTGTAAGTAACTGTGCCGCAATTTCAGCATAATAAGTAAACTTATCTATACAGATCATCTGATCATCTGTCTTTGCATAATCGAGTATAAAATCAACGCGACCGTAGAAATAGTTATGCTCTTCGTATTTCTTTAATAATTCTTTCCAATCTGGATCTTGAAGTATGAGTTTGGCTTTTTCAATCTCATGTTCAATATGTGATTTCTCAAAAGCAGTTTTACTACAAAGCTCTATAATGTTCTGATATTGGTGCAAAGTGCTAATTTTACCAATTACACTTTCATGGCCAATATAAATTGCTAATTGTTCTAGTGCTTCGAGTACTGAGAGCATCAATTTTTCAGAGTTGTAGTAACCCTTAGCATTTTTTACCAACCAGCCACTAATTCTGTTCCAATCCTCAAATTGCTCAATATTTCGAATATACTTAGTAAAATAATAAGTGATTGCGAAGTTCGCTTGCTCTTCATAGGAAGGCTTATCTTTACTTAATATTTCGAAGATCTTATGTTGTTTTTGATGTACTACAGCAAAATCTAACAGCGCTGTTAAGTTATCAATCGTATTGCCAACTTCAGTTGAGAATAAATCCATATATTCTGTTTGCGAAATAAATAAATTAAGTCTCAAACGACTCACTAAACTTTCTATATCTTTTTCATCCGTATAATCAGAATTTTGATTTTTGAATAAATATTTTTGATGCTCACATAGCAAACAGATTTTAAAGAAATGAATAAAACTCGCATCAAAAGATTTATTCCAGTCTTTACTAGCAGTCCAAATTAAATCGGTCCACTTTGTGTCAATACTCTGAAAAAAATGATTTGCTTTGCTTGTCTCAATTTTATTTTCAAGAAAACCCTGGAGCCATGCTTTAAAGTTTTCGAATTCTGTTAGTTGAACACCTCTGGCATTCATTTTGATATATAGCTCATCTGTTAATGAAAACTCATTCATTGGTAACAAATAAAAATTCAAAACCGAGTGGCTACTTAACCCCATCCATAATTCATTAAGCTCATCTGTATGTTTAGTTCCAAGCAATGAATCTAATTCATCTAACATCGTTAAGATTGAAATAATGGTTGGATCTTTACGCCATACTGCTAAAAACCAAGCTTCATTTTCAATCGACATAGAAGGTTTACCACTCCATTCCATCTCGACTAATTTTGCAACCAACTGAGAAATAAATAGCTTAGAACTCGTTCGTGTTTGATAGCTAAACTTCTGTAATCTTTCTTTGATTACATCAATTTCTTTTATATTTAACTTGTTTTTATGGACTAAATAGCAATGTAACAGGAACAAAGTCGTTAAGCGTTGTTGTCCATCTAATAATTCAAGTGTTTTGTGATTTAAAGACCCATAGACAAAATCAAGTTCAAGCTCTTGATTTTTAGTCAAACTTTGTACTAATGCTTGCAAAAATGTTTTACGAATTTGTGCAATTTTTGGATCATTCTTTCTACCTTGTGCGTAATCACGCTGAATTGTAGGAATAACAATATGATATTGCTCTAATGCTTTCCACAATGTCAATTTAGCCATTTTTATTTACCCCTCATTTTCATCGTGAAATTCAATACCAAATTGTTTAAAGCAGTCTAATAATGCTTGTTTATAGTTTTTCCTGTCTGCCGTATCCCACTTCAGCATGTGATTTACATCATCACTAAAATACTTAGAAAATACCTGTTGTGATGCTAAAGGAATAAAGTTGGCTTTGTCAGTCTTACCTAATTCATAAAACTTTTTTTCGGCTTGTAAAACCTTCTTTCTTTTAATAAAAAACGGATCATTTCCTATAGAGCGATTATCACTTTCTGGTAAAAGACATAAATTATCAAGTGTTTGAATATTTTCAGAGAAACTGCCTATCAGTTCTTCTAAAATTTCATTATATTGATTATAAAAATGCTCTTTTTGCGTAGGATCTATGACTGTTTCATATTGAGTTAATATTTCTCCAAGCTTTTCCTTAGCAATACTATCTGTTATTTCCTCTAACAATGCCTTTTGCTCAGATACCCAAACCTTGATTTGATCATCCTTGCTAGACAACTCCTCACTTTGCTGGGCATGGATATGTTCAATATCCCACTTTACTTGGTTATAACGTTTAAAAGAAAAACGTGTGTTGTGTCTCTCATATCTAAAAATATTAAATAATACGAGTATCGATTTAATTTTTGGTCGGCATGAGGTGTCATCTGCATCATAGAAGACATGCTCAAAATCTAATTTTTTGGAATTTTTGTCTTTCTTAAAAAGATGACTTAATTCAAGTTGGATAAAGTTTTTTAGCTTCGCTTCAAATTCATCCCGTTTACAACCTTGAGCTACAATCCAGATGTCCTGAATGGTTTTATATTTTTGCCCAATTAAATAGCCGATCAGATGATATAAACGATCATTTTCATACCACTCATTTAAATACTGAAATCCTGTGAGAACCTTTAGCCACTCTGTTTCAATTAAATATTTCACATCTTGGGTTGATTTAAACTCATTTGCGTAATAGATAAAAGTTTGATGGTCTTCTTTCAGTTTTAACGCTTTTCTATCCGTTTTTTTATTCGCAATCAGATCAAAAATCAGTTCAATACGTGTGTGTTTATTGGTTTGTTGTGCTGGACTCAAGAATGCCCAAAATTCATCATTTTGTAGGGCTTGCTCGATAGCATCCCATTGATTCGCCATTTCAGTTTGCTTCTGCACTGCCAGATGATCATTGCCATAAGATTTCGCAATTTTTTGTAAGAATAATGCTTTTATCAGCTCTGCATCGGTGAGTGGAATCTTACCCTGATTCAGTCGGCTAAAGATTTCAATAGATTGCTTTTTAGAATCTTGATTTCGATCCACACGTACAGCGTACCAAATGACTTTTGTATGATGCAGGAGCTTATCTTTCCAATGCTCCCTGTTAAATTCTGTACCCTTTTTCTCAAACCATGTTTTTACAGCTTGATAAGCCGTATAGAAGTAATGAGCATCAATCGTTGGTAGGTTATTTTCAGTGAGTCCAGCTAAGTTATTTAAATGCTCTGTACTAGATTCTCTGGTGTCATAACGAAGAGAGAAATATTGCTCATTGGTTAAGTAAGTCAAAATAATAAAAATTGTGGTCATCCGTTGCTGACCGTCAATGAGTTCCCAATAGTATTGGGTCCCCTCGGTCTTTCTTTTTACAACTACAGGTTGCAAGCAATAGAAATCACTTTCTTGCTTTGGTTCAAACTCATCAATGTCATCCAGCAATTCCGTAACCTGTTGTTCCTTCCATTTATAGCCTCGTTGATAACTATCAACAAAAAAATTAGCCTTCTGTAATTCATTAATGGTTTTCAATTCCAATGAATTTTCTTTTTGTTCTAAATAAGAAATGAGTTGCCCTAATCGATCATCTGCTATTTCAGATAAGTCAGGCTTATCCTCTAAAAGTTGGCTAATCTGTACCAATAAATTTGCTGTATTCACCCTATCCCCCAATTTTTAAATCTTTACTTACTTAATTACTTGATACGCATCTTTCATATACGGCTTAAACACCTGCTCAAACTTTTGCACGTGTTCAAAATGCCATTGAATATATTCAGGCCAAAATGCTTTGTTATAACTCTCTACGGCGTTAACAACCACAATCTTTGATAATTTTTGATCTTCTGATCTACGCCAATCTAACTGTAGACCACAACTTTGCTCAATTTCTGCTTTACGTGCATAGAAGAAATCAAAGAGCTTTTTATTTTTTTCGATATTGCTTGTTGCAAACTCAAGTTCTACACGGAGTTCTTTTTGGGCGAAAATCAAGTTGTAATTACACTGTGCAATTGTTGCACCTGCATTACGCCATCCTGCACCAACTGGATTTACATTGCGGAAAAGGTCAAAGTTCCGATTTTGAAAATCCTCTAACAACTGTGTCCAATAGGCTATTCTCAATTGTCCAAGTGAACTTTCTCTTTCTTTGAGTGTTTTCACTTCAGCATCTTTTCGACTTAAACGCACCATATATTCAGATGCTTCAGGGACAGGAATAATTTGCTGTATATCGACTAGTAACTGGCTATTCAATATATATGGCGATACCTTTACACATTTAACGTCGATCTCACGTTCAATTAACCAAAGCGCAGTATTGGTGACTTCTTTTCTAAATTCGCCTGCAACGAGAATGATGCGTTGAGTGGCTTTAAGATTCAGCTGACTCATCCAATCTATATCAGCGTTTTCACCTAAGAATTTTTCAATCAATACACGTGCTGTGTGATGAACATGTTCAGGCTCATACGCATCGGCATCCAAATCAGGATCAATGGGTCGATACTTACTCAGGTAATTCGCATAAACGTTAATAATATCTTCTGCCGTAAACGGCGCAACATAGGAAGCATACTTAAGTGCCTGCCATACGGCATCACGTCCACTGTCATCACGTTTGTTTTCAATCAGTACAAGCTGTCCTTTGGTGTCTAATGCCAAAAGGTCTAGGCGTTCACCTGTGCCATCAAAGCCATCAAATTCTTTTTGGATAATCAGCAGTTCTTCACCCAATGCTTCAGGATGGCTCACCAACCATTCTTGTAAGTCATAACGCTCTGTCAGGTTATGTTGTTTCAGTTGTGTGATGTCTAACGGTTGTAGTTTTTTCTTAGCTGTGTCTACTGTATATAAGCTCATATCCCCCCCCGAAATATTAAAAAACCTAGCCAACCGAAGTTCGCTAGGTTTAAATTTTTTATGCCACTTTAATTTTGCCTGTGACAGCATCATTAATAAGTGTGGTTTTATATTCTTTTAACTTTTCGATTTGCTGATTGATTAATTCAATTCCTGCATTAATTTTCTGCTCTTCTACTTCAATATATTTAATGATTTCATTCTGTTCAGCAATTGGAGCATAAGGTACTAATACGTCACCAAACTTATCAAAATACAGACGCAGTCTCATATCCATAATTCCCCGAGAATGTTTTTTCAATTCTGCACTACAAGTTGGAGACCTAAACAACAAATGATAAATATATGGATTTAATGGCTTAGTTGCTCTCAATATGTCATACGCTGGGCTTGTAACTCCATCGTAATTAGATAAGCCAATTGCACCCATCCACGCCAACAATTTATTGACAATGATGTCGCCTTTTTTAACTTTCCAATATCCATCTGTAGTAGATGCCTTATTTCCTCGTTCCTCCAATTCTTTACGAGGTTTGACACCTATATCTGTATAAACAGATAAAAGTTCTAAGTCGTTGTTTTTAGGTGCAGGTTCAATAATTAGCTTAAACAAGTTTTTTACTTTTATTATTTCCCAATGCTCAGGAATTTGACCAATCCATTCCACACCCGAATCTTTCATAGGTACATTTGGATCTAAACCTTGAGTCACCGCTTTTTGAATGACAATTTGCTTACGTTCATTGAATAAAGCAATTTGCTGTTCTTTAATGGCAATGGCTTGATCGATATTCATCAAAAAAGGATTTAACAAATCTAAAATCTTAGATTGCTCATCTAAAGAAGGTAAAATTATGAAAAATTCAGAGTATTTATCTGCACCGATATTTTCAATAGTAGCTTTATTGAAAATCAAATTTTTCCATTCAAAGAAAACTTCTGAATTTAAATACAGATATAAATATTTTGGAATAATTTTGTTAATGTCCGCTTTAGCTTTAATTAAATAACCTGCGAAACAAAAAGCTTTTTCATTTGCATTTTCTAATTTAAACAAAAAACTTTTACCAACTGATGCACCACTTCTTGCTAACAGAATATCGCCATCATCCAACAAATAATCTTTACCTTTTTTCCAAGTCAAAGATAATTTGTTTTTTTCATCCAACTTTCCATCATCATTAAAATCAGTGATTCTAATGTATCTAGGTAAATCCTCTGAAAATTCTATACCTGATTCATTAGCTCCATATTTGAGAGGTTCTTGTAGTAAGTGCTTAAGTTTTACGACATTCCAATCATGTGGAATTTCACCAATCCAATCCATACCTGAATCTTTATAAGCATCATATTTTTCAAACATCATGCTTCCCCTTAAAGACCCAAAATCTGTGCAATTAAACCATCCGCTTGCTTTTCAAGACTTAAAATATCCTGAGCCACATCCTCTAAAGAACGTAAAGGCTTATGCTGGTAGAAATACTTATTAAAGCTCACCTCATAACCTATCTTCACAGAATCCAGATTAATCCACGCTTCAGCCACATGCGGTTTTACTTCATCTAAGAAATACGCATGAATCTGCTGTTTTAACGGTACAGATTCACTATCACGCAAATCGCTATTGCTTTCATAAGTCGTGAACTCACCTTTTTTCGCCGTTGCATAATAGCCAAAGTCGGCTAAATCAGCTTCTGTACAACCCAGGTGTTCAAGTAAATCAGCAAGCTCAGCGTCATTCAGCTTCACGACTTTTTTCACCACTTTTTCTGCGTTTTCGTCATACCAACTCACCGCATTTAAAATGTTATTCTTTTCAGAATTCGACAGCTTAATTTTTAAGGCTTTGATCGCTTCATCGACTTTTTTCTTAAATAGGTTAAAGTCTGAAAACTCATCTGTACCGACCTGTTGCATGATGCTTAAGGCATTGTCCAATGCAGTTTTTAAAGCATTCCAATGCTTCACATCAAACAGCTTGGCTTGGGCTTTATTGTTCAGCGTAATCTCTTGGTCTTCACACCACGCCAAGACTTCTTTTTTCACCGCATCAAGCTTCGCTTCGCTATAAATGTCATCGCCATAAGTGCTATACATATATTCCATTGGCTCAGACAACGACTTATCAAAACGTAAGCCTTGTAAACGCTCTGCACTAAACTGTGCGCTACGGCGGTCAGGACGCTCAATATTGACTTTGTAATAACCAAAATCTTGGTTATCAAACACCTTGCTTGCAATACCAATAGGATCATTTTTTGCATCAAGCTGACGCTCTACATCTTGACCTGCAAGGTAGGTCTGCATAATTTCCGCAATGTGTTCAGGCGCAAATTCACAGTTTTTATTGCCCAAGTTTTTACGCAACTTACGGAACATCAAACTTGCATCAATCAGTTGTACTTTGCCTTTGCGCTGTTGTGGTTTGTTATTCGACAACAACCAAATATAGGTGGTAATACCCGTGTTATAGAACAAGTTATTTGGTAACTGCACAATCGCATTCAATAAGTCATTTTCGATGATATAACGACGAATATTACTTTCACCGCCACCTGCATCACCGGTAAATAAGCTTGAACCATTATGAACGGAAGCAATACGACCGCCAATGCCGTTATGCTCAGGCGATTTCATCTTATTGACCATTTCCATGAGGAATAGAAGCTGGCCATCGCTTGAACGTGGTGTAGCATCACAGCTTTCTTCATTGCCCCAATAGTCTTTTAATTTCACGATGAAACGTGGATCAACCACATCTGAACCATCTTTAATGTACTTTTGCTCAGATGCCCAGCTCTTACCATACGGCGGGTTAGAGAGCATAAAGTCAAACTTCGTGCCGACAAACTCATCTGTGGTCAGTGTTGAACCAACACGAATATTTTCAGGGTTATTACCCTTAATCATCATGTCTGACTTACAGATCGCATACGTCTCGTCATTGATCTCTTTACCGTACAGAATCACATCACGGTTGCCATTTTCCACGGCGTAACGCTCTTCAATAAAGTTTTGTGCTTCGGTCAGCATCCCACCTGAACCACAAGCTGGATCATAGACGGTAATGGTGAGAGGTAATTTTCCTTGGATTGGATCAAAGACAAAATGCGTCATTAGCTCAATCACTTCACGCGGAGTAAAGTGCTCACCCGCCTCTTCGTTATTTTCTTCGTTAAATTTACGAATTAATTCTTCAAAGACATAACCCATACCTAAGTTAGTCAATGCAGGTAAACGGTAGCCGTCTGGATCAACTACATCTTCAGGGGTTAAGTTAATGTACGGCGATAAGAATTTCTCGACCACATCTAACAGCACATTTTTGTGTGACATGTGGCGGATTTGAGCGTACAGGTTAAAGCATTGAATGATTTCTTTAACGTTGTCGCTAAAACCTTCTAAATATTCTTCAAAGTTTGCCAATAATATTTGAGAGTTATTTGATGCGGCGGTATATAGTGAGCGTAATGTCCATTTAGAGGTGTTATAAAACACATAGCCTGATGCTTCTTTCAGTGGCTCATCATCGAACTCGGTGAGTTCCATTTCGACTTGTTGGTAGCGTACTTCTTCGAGGACTGCATCTTTAGTCGGCTCTAATAAAGTATCCAGACGGCGTAATACCACCATCGGCAAAATCACATCACGATATTTACCACGTACATAGACGTCTCGAAGACAATCATCAGCGATAGACCAGATAAATGAAACCAATTTGTTATGAACTGAATGATCCATATTTCAACCTAAAAATACATATTTTGTAATACCCTACATTTACTCAAACTTATTTTACTTTTGAATAAGCTTTAGTAAATGGCCGGTTTTTTCGCTTAACGACATAAATTGTCGCCAATTATTAATTCAAAAAACTTTCTTATGCTCGAGACTTTTGAACCGCACCTTAATACGCCATATTTCGGCTATCGTAATCATAAGTCGTGAGCAAAGCTTCTCCCTCTGCGACTACAACTACACCACCTTTATCTCTGAGTCGCTTAGCAACTTTCAATTGAGCTTCAAGTTCATGAATTTTCTCATTCAATAATTTACGATTCAGGAACCATCGATCGCCTTGGATGACACCATGATCTAAAGTAAAGTTGATCATGTCTTTGGTAATGCCACGCTGTTGTGATCGTTTTTGAACATGCTTGGTATCGTACATGACAGCTCTCCTTTAAATTTGGCTCAACAACTGATTAAGCTTAACTTTCGCTGCTTGATATTCCTGTTCAAGCATTTCTAATTTCGCTTTCTCTTTCGCTAAATCAAACCTTGTGACTTCAATTTCATTGATAAAATATTTATTGAAACTCAAATTCATGTCTTTTGAACGAATTTCATCTACCGTCACAATCTTACAAATATCAGGATCATCTTGCCCATGGAATACTGACGCAATATGTTTAATCGATTCCTCTGATAGGATAGGACGTAAAACGGTTCGCTGTTTTACATGGTCACTAATATCGATCATTTTGATCCCATCATGCTGTTTTGCTCCCTTATTCAACACCAACAAAACTGTTTCAATTTTGGTATGTTGCATAAAGCCTTTAGGTAACAAAATAATCGTATCAATCCAATCATTTTCTAAAAGCTCAGTTCTCAAAGCGAGATCATAGCCCCCTCGAAACAACCACCCAGATGGAACTTGGATAAACGCTCTCCCTGTATCATTTAACTGATATAAGGCTTGCTGAATCCATGCGCTATCTGAGGCATTGGTTGGCATGGCTTTAAATAGTTGTCTTAAATACGGCGTTGTTTTTATTGCATTTGGATTAATTCGTTCTCCAAATGGCGGTGTAGTGACAACTAAATCAACTTCGTTGGACAATTCGTTTTCAGTTAAGGAATCTTGAAGTTGGCAATTCAGTTTTTTACCTGCTAATTTAAAAATTACTTCTGCAATAGCAATCGGTAACTGATTAATATCTCGTAGATAATACTCTTCAGCATTTAACTGCGATGCAACTAAGCCTATACCACATGCCCCATCATAAAAACGCTTAATAGGTTGGCTATCAATAATCGCTAAAACAAGGTTTGCTAAATTTTCATTACTCGTAAAAAACTCATAATAAAATTCATTAGACAATAAGGTTGGCAGCTCATGGGCAAGTGCCTTGCCATATGCTTGTTGGTTATCATAAGCTGAAGAGGCTTCAATAAATGTTCGAGTTAAGATAGAAAATTCAACCTCTTCAACTTTATCAGAGAGTAAGTGATGAACAAACTTTAAGTCAGAATGGTGTAAGAATTTCTGCAATTCTTCTTTTACTTTTGCCTTACTCAACTTCTCGAAGGATGCAGCAAATTCGATATCAACAAAAGAAACATAAGCTGCTAACGTCAGTAATTCAGGAGCATGTTCTGCTTTTTGGAACAGATGCAACGCATCTAAGCTTTGTTTAATACGTGCTTTTAAATCAAATTGATTCGTTTTCATGTTTAACCCCTCACACCATCAATTGCTGTAAACTAGCTTCAACGGCAATAAGCTGTTGCACTTTGAGCTTATCTAGAAGAGTTAAAGCCTCAATATTTGCATAAAAAATAGAAGTGATTAATTTTTGATGTCCTATCTCAGGAATAGAGATTTCTAAATTTTTAAGACCTGCAATAGATAAACTGCGTACAGTCGATCCAATTGCAATCTCGTCCATCAATGCCTGCCCATGACCACTATTAATAAAACTCACTAGTACTTCAGCTAATATCTTCTCTCCACAACGAATCACAAATACATTCGGGGATGCAATACTAGGAATATTCAAGTGATATTCTTTCAATAGGGCTGCACGAAAGTTCGTTCCTCGTGCCATCAGTAGAATGTCTTGATCCTGCAATATATGACCTTCCAAACGGCTTTGCTCGACATAAACCTTTTTCAGCTCACTGTCTTTCAATTTCACTAGCCCATTTTCCGATAGGTTATTTCCAGTTAAGCAAACAACTTCTACAAAGCCTGGTTTTGCCTCTGACATCTCTCGCTGATTTGCAGCACTCAATCCTGATTGAATAGATGCTATATCTATTAATTTCTTCTTATCACCCATATATACCTCCAAGTACGTTTTCAGTCGTATTTTGATTACGATCAATATTTCATTATTCGAATTTAGATCTTTTTTAATACGATGTCAATCGTACTCGAGGTAATATTTTTAAAGAATTATTGGTTAAAATTTAAGAGATTGAAATTTATAATTTTATTTTTTAAAAAATATATAATTATTTTCTCTAGCCTGACTATATGCCCACTCAGCCACCTTATGCGACCGCTCTTTATCCGTCAAAAAACCGAGCACTGATATCCGGTCAACAATAATCAAATTCTGCTCTTCATTTCGCTCCTGCCATTTATGCAAAAATTCATCAGATGCCAGTAGATTACTTTTCTTAGAATTACAGCTTGAATCTGCCAATACGAAGTTATGACCTGTATCCGATGGGTACATAGACCATGGAATGAAATGATCAACGGCGTAATTGCCATTGCGCATCGGTTTATTACAGTAGAGGCATTTACAGTCCTGTAGCTCGACCAACACATTAGCCACAGCATTTAATTGGTTCCGACTCGGCTCAAACATGAATTGTTCAAGATTCGGCAACTGATTCAAAATAGGTGCATTGCTGCTGTTCTTACGGATATAGTCAATCCAACGTTTCTGGCAAAGCTCTTCGATGATTTCACTGAACTGTCGTAAGCAAAACATGACTTGCGGTAGAAGAATAAGTTGCTTTCCACACCGATCAAGCTGATATAAAAACTCAAAATTTTGACCATTGATGTTTTGCAAGTAGCGGACTGGCATGTCTTTTACAGTGCGAGCGACATCTTTAACTAGCTTCAACCACACCAATGAATCTCGTCTTAATAACCCCAAAGAAGAGTAGCTTTGCCGAAGCTGTATAATGCGATTCACAATGGCAGCTTGTTTACCATTGTTCTGATTTAAAATCAGCTGCCCTTCATCATTAAAGGTATAGGGTACTGCTTGCTTCCAATACAGCTCGATAAACTTCTCAGCGATATCCGTATATTCGAGTGATAGACTCTCACCTGAATCTTCACCTTTTTCAATAGCTAATCGACTTAGGCTAATCAGCAATGCAAATTTATAGGTGCTACTAAAACTACCCGACTGTAAAATCAGCTGAATATTTTTTAGAAATTTAAGTTGTTCTTGTGTAGTAGGAATAAAGTCAGGCATGTTTTTTCCAAAGTACATTCAGCCATTTTTCTTGTCGATCAGGTCGCTGATCTACTGTAATCCACTGTTTTAATACCCTAACCCCATTCAACTGGTCTAACAATTCCTGAGCCTGCTCTTCATTTAAGTCAGTAAACGCCCTACCGCCTTTTACTCTATCTGCTGTTCCATATTTAAAAGACATATAGCACACACCGCCACGGCGTAATGCAGCATGAATACGTTTTAAAACATCAGGGAGTCTATTACGAGCACAATGTAGTAAAGAGGCACATGCCCATACCCCATCATAAACATCGTGCATATCAAGCTCATAAAAACTTTGCTGCTGAACAGCGATACCAGTCAGTTGGCTCGCTCGTTCGACCAATACTTCAGAATAGTCGATAGCATCAACTTGATAGCCTTTATTTTTAAAAGCCAAAGTATCACGCCCTGAGCCACAGCCTAAATCCAGGATCCGTGCTGAATCTGGCACCTCAGCTAAAAATGGTTGGTATAGACTTTCCATATCCACATACAACGTGGCTTGTAAAAATTGATCTGCGTATTGGTTGTAATAGTCTATTGTTTTCATATTGGTTGCTTAGGCTAAACACTGACCCCAGTCTACTAAAAAACAAAAAGATAAGGGAGCATTTGCTCCCTTATCTTTTTAGTCAAATAAATCTGCTCTTACTTCTTCCAAAGCACGATCTGACTTAAAACGATTACATATCGGGTGAATAATTGCTCCATTTTCTAAAACACCATAACCACCTTCTGCTTTCGATTCTCGATGATCTACTTCAGTCGACTCAAGGTATAGAGCGCTATCACATACTTCGCAATAGCTCCATGTTTTCCTTTCCTCACGTTGATAAAGATTTCTTTTGGTCGCGAGTGAAAAATTTAAAGGTTTTTTCTTCTTTGTTAGTCTTACTGATTTCACAAAGCTCACAACATCATCCACAATGCTCTCATCATAATCACCACCAAAACGGTCAAGGTAAAAATCATTAAAATTAATATAATCAAATGATTGACTCATCGAAAGAATGACGGTGTTCAAACAAACTTCATCTTCAAAATCTAAATCCATATTGAGTCCAATACAGATAAAGGCTTGATACACGTTCTTCAATCGCTCATGTGATCTGATGCCGCTACCAAACTTACCGACAGTTTCTTTGATCGCCACAGGAATTTTTTCAATTAAACTTTCAACACCACGGCGTGCTCGAGTAAATCCAATAAAAACTGTATTTAGTCGGGTATTTAATGGGAAAATCAAAACTGTCACCATTAGCAAAACAGCGACAGGTAAGTATTATGCTTCGATTTTGGTCGAGTCAGAGTTAGAACTTGTTGCATCAACAACAATTCAAGCTGATCAAACCATCGGAATTGATATGGGTTTGAATCACATGCTCATTCAATCCGATGGTAATAAGGTTGAAAATCCAAAATACTTGCGACAGGCTCAAAACCGACTATCCATACAGCAGAAGATATTTGCTCGAAAGAAGAAAGAATCAAAGAATTATCAACGTCAAAAATTAAGTGTTGCATTCATCCATGAAAAAGTGCGCCTGCAACGCTTAGACCTACATCACAAACTCACGCATTACTTGATCTGTGAAAACCAAGCGACCACGTATGCTGTAGAAGATTTAGGGATAAAAAATATGGTAAGAAATCGAAAACTAGCCAAGTCCATTTCGGATGTGGCTTGGGGTCAATTTCTTACGATATTGCAATACAAGGCAAAATGGTTCGGTAAGAATGTGCTACAAATTGGAAGATTCGTTCCAAGTTCTAAAGCATGTTCATGTTGTGGTTATACTATGACAAAATTGCCACTAAGCATAAGAGAATGGCAATGTCCTGACTGTGAAACAGTGCATGATCGTGATTTGAATGCAAGCTTGAATATACGCAATTTCGCTTTAGCTGATGCACTAGGACATAGTGCTGTATAAAGAGTTCCTGTACCGCCATACTGTCAGCGCAGTGCGGTATCGAAAGGTGCAATCTCTAAGATTGCATGGGTCGCAAAGATTCCCCCACCATAGCTCTTAGCTTGGTGGTGGGAGTATGTCAAGTCTTGATGCTACATCTTGATATGTTATAATTTGTACATCAAAATGATGTACTTATTGGTGAAGAAATGGCTAATTTAGCAACTGAACGAATTAATGTTCGTTCAACAGCAGATGCAAAGAATGTGATTGAGCAAGCTGCGAATTTATTAGGCCTCAGTGTAAGTTCTTTTATGCTGCAATCCTCCTTTGAACGAGCAAAAGACTTACTTAAATCTAACCATGAGTTGAAAGTAAATAATGCTGATCGTGATATGTTAATGAATTTGCTTGAAAATCCACGCCCTGCAAACGATGAAATGAAGAAATTAATGAGTTTATTAGATGAGAATTGAGATTTTACAAACTCATCACCAAAGAAAATCATTTAATTGTGGGCAAGATGACTTAAATAAGTTCATTAAACAATATGCGTCCCAACATCAGAAATCAGGGACAAGTAAAACGTATGTTGCTGTTGATCATGCTTCAAATGTGATAGGGTTTTACTGTCTATCTAGTACCTCTATTGGATTCGATTTAGTAGATACCGTACTCACCAAACGCTTACCTCGTTATCCACTCCCTTGTGTTGTTGTAGGTCGCTTTGCCGTTGATAAAGTGACTCAAGGGCAAGGAATTGGAAAAGTGCTTTTAGCACATGCTCTCAAACAAGTTTCAAAAGTTGCTCAAATTATTGGTGTAAATTTTGTTGTAATACATGCAAAAGATCAAAAAGCGATGGAATTTTATCAGCGTTTTGGCTTCATTTCTTTAACATCAAATCCATTAACATTAATATATCCAGTGAATGAAATTCCTAATTTTAATTAAAGTGGTCTACTAGGAATACAAGTAACTGGCAAACTATGAATGAGAATTGGTGACAGACCTATCCAATAATCTGCAAATTTTTCAAGATCTTGCTCTTCAACATGCTGATATGAAGATGAACTATTCATTAATGCAGCATGAATACATTTTAAAACATCAGAGATGTCTATTACGAGCACAATGTAGTAAAGAGGCACATGCCCAAATACCATCATATGTTTCATATTCTGCTAGTCATAAAAACTTTGATAACGTACTTTCAACCCTGTAAGTTCAGTCGCTTTTTTTACAAGTTCTTCAGAATAGTCAATCGCATCTACGTAATAGCCCTTTTTTCTAAAAGCCAAAGTATCCCGACCTGAGCCACAACCTAAATCTAAAATGTAGGCATCATGTGCTAATTGCTCTAAAAAGGTTGGTATAGTGCTTCCATATCCACATTCAAGGTCGACTTTATAAATTGATCAGCCTGTTTATTGTAATAATCTATTGTTTTCATTCAGTTGGATACATCTCAGCCATGTATATATACGATATCAGAGTTCGCTTATCATTGAGAAACGATTTTAACCTACAACTTCAGCGACGATATCGCTCGTCCCTTTCTATATTGATTTATATTCAATACAGCTTGCCTTAGACACATTAAAACAATTCATTTTAAATGCTCAATTTTTCTTGCTGAATCGCATGTATCAACATAATAAACGCAATACAAAGTGTCGTATTTTTATTGTTTTCATTGATAAAGCTTAATTTCACTTCACGACTTTTTTGTGACTTATCCGGTGGATCATTATCAACTTTTAGCTGCGTATCCTCAGGGAGTAAATACTTCAGTCCCGTAATCAGATGTTGAATGGACCAATCGACACGTGGCCTATTTTGCTTATCAAAACGATATTGAAAATGAATAAAGTTTTTTCTCAGCTTTCCATGTTCAATTAAAATACTCAAGGCTTCTAAAACCTGATGTTGAACCCGCTTTGGCAGTGCTGAAATCTCTACGCATTGCTTTGCTTCAAAACCTTTCTTTAAGGCTTTTTCATATAAGGAGATGAGTTCATCTTCACTAAAATCCTCATTATTTTGAGGCTTTTTTACCGCCATCCACTTAGTAGCGAGCTTTTTACTGCGTAATACCCAATCATGGTCCTCATAAGCTCTATATTTAATGTAATCATGGATGATGGTAGATACAGATACATTTTTACTTATTTTAGGCTGAACAGGTTTAACTGAATCCACTTTTTTGAGTGCATAAGTGGCATGATAAAAATCGAAATACTGGCCTTTTCGTATTATATGATTAAGATCCACAATTTCTGTGTTAGCACTTGTTAAGTCATTTTGAAGTATCAGTTTGATCGTGTCCCGATGAATTGTACAAGGCAAATGATAAATTCGATCTATCACCAACAAATCCAGCACATGTAGATAGTGAGATGCTGTTTGCTCTATGTTTGCATGCCCCATCCAGTCAGCTAGTAACCGCCACTTATGCTGTATGACAGCTTCATGCTGAATTGCAGTTTCTCCAAATAAATGCTGACGCATGACTTTACACCGGCTCCAAGTGTAATCCGTATAGGTCATGATCATCTCTTTTGAGCCTAACCAAGCGATTGCTAAATGATTCGCGGCACTATGTCTAAAGTTATGGAAAGTATAACCATGCCCTTCACCCAATATCTCATCAAAAATCACTTGGGTCATTTCACTAATATAAGCTTCACTTAAAATTTCGCCATCTTGGGCAAAAATCAATTTGTCCGCATGATTAGTTTTCGCTGGATTATGTGTAATACATTGTTTTAGATATTGCTGTACCAATGCCAACTCTTCATCGAGCATGACGGCGTTCAGATCAAGCTGACGCTTTGCGTTTTGGCTTTTGAGTTTCCGATAAACATTGTTACGTAAATTAAAACGGATCTGCACAGGTTTGGTCAGCGTATCATTACGCCAAATCAGTTCAGGACAAATGACCTCTGCCAATGTAAGTCCCCTAATTTCATTCAATCGCATCCCCAAACGAAATGCGAGTAAATACATGAGCTGTAGCTGAAAAAGATACGCTTGCTCTTTAGTTGTTTGACATTTTTCAATCTTTAAACTTAGTACCTGTTTAAGCTGATTGAACAATTTTGGGCTAATTAATTTGGCATGACAAAATTGTACACGATGATAATCATTGTATTGAAAGGTACCGACCTTAGGGACACGGTATTGTTTCATACAAAACTGATGAAATGCTTTAAGTCTGCCAAATGCATACTGTGCACGTCCGTGATTGGCCTTAGGATCAGTCTCACGTTTGGCTTGATCTCGATCATCAATACTATCTAAGATAGCGTCGTACAGTTCCTCACAATCTTCTTGATCCATGTTATCTATATCACCTGGGAACATATAGACATGGAATAAGTAATCTTTAGCGATACTACTTAAATACCGCTCGATACTATTGAGTTTCATCTTTTGAGACTTAAGATGAAAAATCCAACCCAGTAGCCTGAGCTGTGCTTCTATTAGATTTTTTTCATACAGGCCAACGTGAGGCTTCTTTTCTTCTAGTCGCTTCTGAATGCTTGTCCATCTGATCCATTTCACACGTTCACTTTTACGCTGCCGTTTCTGACGCTTATCAACTTCAGTCTGATCTTTTTCAAATAGCATCAATTCAAATGGAATTTCTTTGAGTTGCTGGTGAGCTGTAATTAAGTCTGGTACCGCCTTTTCTGTCTGTAGTGGTATATACCGCTCAATATGTGTTAACTGCGTCTGCAAGATGTTGTGATCTAACCATGCTCTCGCCTGATCAATAGGTGTTAACGACACCGTTTTGAGACGACCTCGCATAACCTCGCTTAAGCACATATCTAAGCCCGAATAAGAGTCAAGCTCAATGGCTAAGTTTGAATGATCAAAAGGTGTAAGTGAACGAAGCTCTGCTAACTGTTTATCATTACGGCGTAGTAGTTTTTTCAGACCTACGAACTGATGACTCAGATCAATTTCTTTAGGTAATTTCCCTAATACAGTAGAGATAGACTCCAGAACATATCGTGGCATCTGCTGATTCAAGGCTTGAGAGCCATGCTGTTTTATCCCTTGTATAAACAACTGTGCATAGGGATTAAGCCAAATATAACGCCACTGATACACCTGTCTATTTTCGATTTGATTACCATAAGCACGCTGTGGTACTCGATAATGCAGTGCGAGTGGTTGGATGATTGTTTTATATCCAGCATGATAAAGTTTAGTACAGATTTGGAGTTCATCTTTGACAATAGCGTTGACCAGGGTATTACCAATTGCTGTTAATTGACTTAGATCAGTACAGCCAGAGCAGTACATCAGACTTAAATAAAAATTCCCCCATAACCATGCCGGAGTAACTTCATCCTTGTATGGACAATTCCAATAGGATTTTAAGGCTATAGCAATATGATAATGTTTTTGTCCTTGCCGAAGATGTGATTCAGTACTACGAAGTTGTCTGGGTATAGGTTCTAGAAAAGTAGTTTTAGGCCATACTTTGATTGGATACGCATTCTTTGCTTGAGATAAATAGGTCTGACGCAAAGATAAAAAATATTTTTCAATAGCTTGAATATACGGTTTTTGAGCATCTTTCCGAGTAAATTTCTTCTGCTCTAAAAAACAAATAAATTCATCATAAAACTCGTACCACAAGCTATTTAGTGTGTTATCTAATAATTCAGGTCGGTCTCTTAAACTCTTAATCTGACTTTTCATTTCGGCAAATACAGAATCAACCTGAACCTGAATTTTTTGAATCAATGACTCATCTATACTCATGATAAGCCCTCAGATTGAAGTACTGAAATGTATGACAGATGCTCAATCTGCAATTGCTTAATCATGCGATCAATATTTTGGGTAAATTGATTGATATATTGTGGTAAAGATGCAGATGAATAGCGATAAAAGAGCTCCTGATTACGCTGATCATGCCCATAAACTGCTTGTATGACATTAAAAGCCAAACCTTGCTTCATCAACATATTCATATCAAAGTGTCGTAGCCAGTTATTATATAAACTGCTGAGTTGATGACCTTCAATATAGTCATTAATCCAACTTCGGTTAAGCGCAGCAATCTTAATTTTCTTACTTGCCCATTCCTCAGCAGTGGTCGGTAACGATTTCGGGTAATGGATCACTTGGCCAAACAAATCTTGCAATGTAATCTTTTTCCCAAACACAAATCGGAGGAGCTCTTCATACTGCTGAGTGACCGTATTTAAAAATTGCGTATAACGTTTAAAAGCTTGGATAAAAAATGCTGGGAGCGGTATATAGCGACCATCTTTTCGTGATTGACTGTTTTGCTTATCATCTACATACAACAACTTTAGTTTTAAATCGTAGTCACTATACTTTCCTAATAAGTTTTCCCGAGGACGGCGTGTTAAACACAATAAGCTGATATGCCACATCCAAGCACTATAGGCATTAATTCGCTCAATTATATGTTGATGTATCTGTATTTTATCAACGCAAATGGCATGTAATCGTGTAAAAAATTGACCAACATAATTTTGATTGAGTGCTAATTGGCTACCAAAACGTGATATAGACGCAGGTTCATGTTTAACAAACTGCTCTTTAAGCATTTCAATTTCTGTTTTCGTTTCTTCAACACTGAGTGTCTCTAAGTAGATCAAATAATGCTGATTCAATTCCGATGCGCTCACACCATTGTAGAAACTACTCGGTAGCTCATGGGTGCTATCTTTGCCCGATAGCACATGGGCAATATATTCATTAAAAGTACGGTGAAAAATATAGAAATACAGCTGGGCTTGGAGTTTCTCAACAGTAATTGAACCTAGCCCCTGATTCTGAGTCCATTTTTTGAGTCTTTGATTGATCTCTTGTACTGTAAGTACCTGTTGTGATCCATTCAAAATAAGATATTCAAACCAACTGCTTGATACATGGAGATCATGCGTCACTGTTTTATTCAGTTGGTGAATCTTTAAAGTTTCAACTTTTTGTTTTGTAATATCTAAATGTAATCTGAGTCGATACTCCGGCTTTTTAGAACTACCACCTTTAATAAGCACTCCCTCATCAATCAGTTGTTTATATTGAAGCAAATGCCTTGGTGATAAACCCGTCGCTAAACTCAATAAGCATGCTGCTGCAATCGCTGAATCTTGAGTAGGAGCATTATATAACTCACCCTTCAAAATATAGATAAGATGTTGAATCACATCTTTGCTCATGTAATTTGTGTTGGTTACAAACGGTTGTAGACGTCTTTGACGATGCCTCATCAAATGTTCACTATGATTGTTCAATACTGTATTAAAACGAGCTGTAGATTTAGATGTTGTATGTACAGCAATCCCCTCATCTATAAATTCAACATCTCCATCATCAGCATAAAAGATCTCCTGTCGAGCTTGAATATATGCTGGATATCCTTTAATAAGCTGTCTTTGTTCTCTCTTCTTTTGGAAACTTCTTAATTTTTTCTTTGTCGGCCAATCTGAAATTTTTATTTTTTTACGACGCGAGCGTTTTACAATCCTCCCTTGTTTTAATCGTTTAAAGATAATTTTTAAGTCATTTATATAATTTAGCACCTTAGTTTGAGTGAACTCGGGCAATTTTTGATTTATTTTATTCTTAAGGAAACTCTCCCAGTCACTCGTCACCTTGTCCTGTTCGAGTTCTAACATATATTCTATAAAGTATTCTAAGAGCCTTTTACTCTCGTATTTTAAAAAACTTTCTTCACTTTGTTGTAGAATTGATTTTGCAATATATCGAAATAAATCAAAAATTTCTTTTTGTTTAGCTTGGGAATCTGGGATAACGGCTAATTTTATATAAAGCGCTTCAACAAAATAACTCGTTCTCAAAATGAGGTATGACCATCCAGCATGGTCTAATACATCACCCGAAGCAAAAAAGCTTAAGGCCGCAACTCGATATTCTTCACCCAGTTTACGCGCTTTAATTATCTCGTGAAAAACCTTATGCGCAGTTTTTCCAAAATCACTAAAAGTCTGCTTATCACTTTCATCTAAATCATCAAATACAGCATGCGAAATAAACTTTATTCTGTACTCTTGGTATTGTGTTAAAAAGAGATCTTGTCTCCGTTCTCTCTTTTTCTGAACTTCCATTCGTTCACTCTTGCTCTGCATTGATTAAAGTTGAAATCTCGATCATACCAAGCTGCTTCTTAGAACATTTCTCCATGACTTTTTGTCTCGTTTCATCGTTACGTATGTCAAAAAATTGAAGTAGTAATGGTGTAGTGAGTTCCTTACGTGTATTAAAAATTTCTAATGCCATTTTTGAATCGATATATTTTTCCATATCGCAAATAAGCTGAATCTGCGGAATATATTGGACATTTGCACGTACTGCCCTATCTGTTTTCAAAAGTTCTAAAATACGATGCCAGAGTTTTACATAAATTTTTTTTAAATTATTCTGCTTACTCTTGTTGTTGCCCGGCCTGATTTTTTCTAGTTGTTTCAGCTTAGCTTTGATGTATTCCAAGTCTTCTGTTTTGGTTGAGAAGGGTAGAACAAATTGATAAAAAAATACGAGAGTTTTTTTTATCGTTTGATCAAAACTCATGACAAAATTAGCTCAAAATATTAATACAAATAGTTATAACACTTTTTCTATTTTTTATTTCACAAATCAAAATAAATTTAGTAAGCATTTGTAATAAAATATCTTTTTAAATTTTATTCTTCCATTTTTTTATAGTTTTTAGTTATTCGTTGTGGTTATCAGGCTGGTATGCGAGATGCCGAAGCCACTGCACAACTTCGTCCAGACCTCAATGAAACAGAGGCTTTTATGGCAGGACCACAAATGCATGGTATTCGCGGGATGGTACAGGTCGAAGTCAATACACTTCAGCTGAGCCATCTCAACCATGAGTTCTATGCCGACTTTAACTGGCGACATTCCTTTGAAGGTGAAGTTCACCTGAGCGAATTTGGTAAATCCGATGAACCTGCTTGCTGGCTACAACTTGGTTATGCTTGTGGATATAGCAGCTATGTCATGAGACAAACCATTATTTATCAGGAAACCCAATGTATTGCCCAAGGTCATGATCATTGTCGGATCATTGGTAAACCCTTAATCGAATGGGAAAATGCCGAAGAACTTGTACAATTTATGTCTCCTGACCCTATATCGGACGAAATCATTGCATTACGCGCTGAATTGAATCAACTAAAACACGATATTTATACTCGTGCCGAGGTCGACTACAGCATGTTTAATGCGGTCGGAGAATCTGCGGCTTACCGCAATGTCTGTGACCTCCTCAAAAAAGCGGCTGGCAGTAAAGTCGCCGTACTCCTGTCTGGGGAAACAGGTGTTGGTAAGGAGGCTTTTGCACGAGGTATTCACTATGCTAGTCCACGCAAAGATAAGCCTTTTATAGCAGTTAACTGTGCTTGTATCCCACATGACCTGATTGAAGCTGAGCTCTTTGGCGTAGAAAAGGGGGGCTTTCACAGGAGCAGTCAGTCAACGAATAGGTAAATTTGAACGTGCCCATCAAGGTACGATTTTTCTGGATGAACTGGCTGAGTTATCCCCTCGTGCCCAAGCAGCCTTATTACGAATGCTGCAAGAAGGTGAATTTGAACGTGTAGGCGATTATCAGACCCGAAAAGTCGATGTTCGAGTCGTAGCTGCCACCAATGAAGATTTGGAATTAGCTGTCAAAGAGGGTCGATTCCGTGCCGATCTGTATTTTCGCCTGAACATTTTTCCGGTACGTATTCCGCCATTACGCGAACGGCGGGAGGACATTCCTCTGCTGGTCAGTCATTTTCTTAAACGCTTTGAAAATATCTATGACAAAAAATTAAAAGGTCTTAGTGACAAAGCCAAACATTACTTTATAAATTACAATTGGCCAGGCAATATCCGTGAATTAGAGAATGTGCTGGAACGCGCAGCACTACTCACAGATGATCAACAAGAGATTAAACTACGTGATTTATTTCCAGATGTTGTAGCCGCTGAGGCAATTAGCTATCGGGAAATATTCCCTTCCAAATCATTTAATTCACAAAAAATTGCAGAACTATTTACTCCTGACTTTTCATTAGAACATTATGAACAGCAGATTATTTTACAAGCCATGCAACAGACTCAAAACAATGTCTCTGAAGCAGCACGTATACTCGGCATTAGCCGGGCAACATTGGATTATCGCTTAAAGAAATATAGGGCCTTATCGTAAGGCCCTATATTTCATACCCAAACACCCTAAACTTATATTACTGCGTGCTTTTTTAACCGATATTCCAGTGCACTGCGTGTTATATTCAAATAGCGGGCAGCTTTGGAAACATTACCTCGGTATTTATTTAATGGCGTCTGTAAAATGGTCAATTCAACATATTCCATATCCACCTGTTCTGAGCTTTGCATTAGGTACTCAATTAGCTGATTTAAATCGCTTTTAGTCACAATGCCCTTAATTTCATTAAATTTATGTTTATTCTGGCTTAGGAAATCCTGAATGATCTGTTCTTCCAGCATTAAATCTTCTAAATCAAGTGCCGTATTATTGGACAAAAGCACCGAACGTTCCAAGATATTTCTTAATTCTCGTATATTTCCCGGCCAGTCATAGCTGTTAAAAAAGGCATACACTCGGTCACTGAAGCCATTAAATGTCTTGTGATACTGCTTCTCAAAGAAGTGGATATAGTATTCAACCAGCAGATTGATATCTTCACGGCGTTCTTTCAAAGAAGGAATCAGAACTGGATAGGTAGCTAAGCGGTAATATAGGTCACTACGGAAACGGCCCTCTTCCACTGCTTTTTTCAGGCTTTCATTGCAAGCCACCATCACTCAAACATTAGTTTTCCGGGTTTTAGTATCACCTAACAGCTCAAACTCGCCAGTTTGCAGTACACGTAGTAAAGTGATGTGTGCTGATAAAAACGGAAACTTTTACTTGGTAAATGGCTTTGTTGCACAAACCTATCTGTAACGGCTTTTTCAGCGATATAATTTCCAAATGAAGAAGCCTACACACAAAATCTACCGCACAACCAATTGGCTCGCATATAACAGAGCTCTCATTAATCATGGGAATATTGCCATTTGGTTCGATCCAAAAACACAATGGTATGCAGAACCTCAAGGCAAACAAGGTCGAAGTCAAACCTACTCCGACATAGCGATTCAATGCTGTTTGATGATCAAATCTCTATTTAGACTCACTTTACGCATGGTTACTGGTTTTGTTCAAAGCTTAATTAAACTTTGCGGATTAGATTGGACAGCACCAGACTTCACGACGCTTTGTAGAAGACAAAAGTATATTGATATTCAAATTAGCTACCAGAAAAGTCGTGATGGGTTACACCTACTCGTCGACTCTACGGGTATAAAATTTTTAGGTGAAGGCGAATGGAAGCGTAAGAAGCATCAGCCTGAATACCGTCGGCAATGGCGTAAACTGCATCTTGGTATAGATGCTGAAACACTGCAAATACGTGATGTTCAGCTTACGACAAATAATGTCAGTGATTCACAAGTACTTGGTGATCTACTTGATCAGATTCCTCAAGATGAGCATATTGACTCCGTTTATACCGATGGTGCTTATGACACGAAGCGGTGTCGCCAGTTGATAGAGGTGGTTCCACTTGTTTGAACAACTAAAAGCGTATTTATAAGTGATATTCTGCTCTAGTTAAGCCACCTTGTTTTGTTGCAGTAGCTGATCATAGTAAAACTCATTTGGTGTCATTTTGTCTAGACTCGAATGAGGTCGTTTCAAATTATAAAACTCAAAATATGCACTCAATTGCTTTTTCGCATCTGTGACACTGCTATAAGCTTTGAGATACACCTCTTCATATTTAACGCTCCGCCATAATCGTTCAACCATCACATTATCAATCCATCGACCTTTACCATCCATACTGATTTGAATGCCATTTGATTTCAATACATCAATAAATGCATCACTGGTGAACTGACTGCCTTGGTCTGTATTCAATATTTCAGGTGATCCATATTTTTCAATCGCTTCATTTAAAACCGAAATACAAAAATCCACCTCCATACTAATCGATACCCTATGCGCAAGTACCTTGCGGCTATGCCAATCAATCACAGCACATAAATAAACAAAGCCTTTTGCCATAGGGATAT